>NZ_JACVBL010000020.1:0-80610 GCF_014852285.1 Pseudomonas sp. PDM02
GGGCAACCCGGCATGGATGCCGGGTTAGCCGCCCCCGGCCAGGGATGGCCGATGGCGGCGGGCCCACGGAGCAGGACCGGAGCGAGGGCATGCCGAGCCACAGCGAGGCACCGAACGAAAGGGGCAAGAGCCCTTGGTTACTTGGGGCTCTTCCAAGTGACTCGCCGTAAGGGCGAAACCAATATCAGCCATCACAAAAAAAACGGATATGCCCCCAAACAAAGAAACCCCGAAAAGACCAAATCCTCCCGGGGTTTCCTATTCAAAGCCGCACAAACCAGCCAATCAATAACGCTGATACTTGGACCCAAACTCAGGACGGTTTTCAGCGACATACAACGTACTCGCCTGAGTGTCTTTACGATCAACACCAACCGTATTCACATTCAACGTAGCCGGCTGACTGACCTTCGCCGCCGCCACCACTGGCAAAGAAGCGTGAGGCGCCGCGATGGCCGATGTAGCACCAAGAACCGAAAGGACGAAACCAAGACCAATAATGCTTTTCATGATGTTGCTCCAGAACTGTGGGAAGAAGATGGGCCCACAGTAGTCCTGGAGCATCACGATGAAAAAACACCCTCACGCATAGTCTTTATCGAGAACGTTGATCCACGCCGTCAGCGTGGTGTACGGTCTGCCAGCCAGCGCTGCTTGAGCTGTTCCAGGCGCCCGTCCTGGCGCATCGTGTTCAGCGCCTGTTGCCAGCGCGCAATCTGACGCGGGTCGGTCAACGGCGAAAAAGCGATATACGTGGCTTCCTTCATCAGCGGTATCTGGTAGTGCAACTGCTCGGGTGGCACTCCTTCTTCACGGGCCATGGTAGCGACGGAAAGGGTGTCGGCCACCACGAACTCCGCGCGACCCAGGCGGGCCAGACGCATCATTTGTTCGGGGGTTTCCACGCCGTACAGATTGTTCACATCCTGCTTCTGCAAGTAGCTGTAGACCAGCCATTTTCGCGGAACGGCAATGCGGCCCTGATGACCGGCCTCCAGCAGACTGCGCACCGGTTGCCGGGTACTTTCAGTGGAATACAGAGCGGTTTCCACCTCCATCAGCGGACCGACCCACTGATACTGGCCATCACGCTCGGCAGTGCGCAACACGGTGAACACCCCCGTGGCGGGCTCGGTGCTGGCCACGTGCAAGGCGCGCAGTAGCGGGACTTGCTGAAAGTGCACCTGGTCGCCAGCCATGTCGGCCAGTGCCTGCACCACATCCACGCCAAACCCCACCAGTTGATTACCCTGCTGGAAGTGCAGGGGCGGGTGGTTGTCAGTCAGCATGTTCAGGTCTGCCGCGACCGCAGTGAACGTCAAAAGAGACAGCAGGCAAACGGCGATGCGCTTCATGAATCGTCCTTGATCGAATGTGGCACAAAGCTTAGTACGAGCGTGCAGTCACTGTCCCGCGCAATTGAGCGGGCTTTTGCGTCAGACCTGAGGATTTATGGGTATCACTCCCACAGGGGATCTTTGTTGCGACGTAGATCGCGATCAATACCGCTGATATTTCGAACCGAACTCTGCGCGGTTTTCCGCCACGATCACGCCGCCGCGTACGGCGTTGTCCGGGCTGATCAGGGCGACACGTTCACGCAGTTCTTGCAGGCGATCGGCACCTCCTTCGGCGACACGTTCGCGGAGCTCTTGCAGGCGATCGGCACCGCCTTCAGCAACACGTTCGCGCAGCTCTTGCAAACGATCGGCGCCACCTTCAGCCACGCGGTTCTGTTGCAGCCGGTCCGAGCCACCTTCCACCAGCAGTTGCTGGATCTGGCCGTGGGACACCGCGCTTACGGTGCTGGCCGAGGCCAGATTCGACAGGCCGAGACCACCGACCAGTGCCAGACCGAGTGCCAGGGAAGAAACTTTCGAGAAATTGATCATGGTGATTCTCCGTGCGTTTAGTTTGAGTGGGTCGGTAGCTGCTGCTATCCGGTGATCACAGTTAAACGCCCGGGTGTATCGGTGATGTGTGCTCGAACCCGGCGAAATCGCTGTCTGCGTATCTGCAGCGGGTTCTTATACAGACGGATACAAAACCCTTCTGATGTGAAGGGCGATCGTGTTCAGCGCCAGGCACGCTTCATGATTCTGCGCCGAGCATTTCCACCGGGTAGGAGAATACATAGCCTTCGCTGCGCACGGTCTTGATGTAAGTCGACTCGCGCGAGTCATCCATCAAGCGTTGGCGCAAACGGCTCACCAGCAAATCGATTGAGCGATCGAACAGGTCGGCATCGCGTCCCTGGGTCAGGTTGAGCAACTGGTCGCGGCTGAGTACCCGTTGCGGGTGATCGAGGAATACGCGCAACAAGCGGTACTCGGCACCACTGAGAGCGACCATCGTGTTGTCTTCGTCGAGTAGATGGCGGGCAGTCGTGTCGAGGCGCCAGCGGCCGAAACCCAATAGTCGGCCACTTTCGGTGATCAGCAGGTTGGGCGGCAGCATTCGCGTACGGCGCAATACGGCGTTGATCCGCGCCAGCAACTCGCGGGCGGCGAAGGGTTTGGTCAGGTAGTCGTCGGCGCCCATTTCCAGGCCAAGGATGCGATCGGTTTCGTCGTTGCGTGCGGTGAGCATCAGGATCGGCGTCGCTTTATGTTTACCCGAGCGCAACTCGCGGCACAGCACCAGGCCGTCATCGCCGGGCATCATGATGTCCAGCACGATCAGGTCCACCTGATTGGTTTCCAGAAAACTGCGCATCTGCCGGCCGTCGGCAACCACCGTGGTGCGCAGGCCGTTCTTCTTCAGGTAATTGCCGACCAGCTCGCGAATCTCCCGGTCGTCGTCGACGATCAGAATGTGGTTTACATGTTCCATTGCTCAACCCTCTTGTTATTCGCACGTTGCGCATTCTAGGCAGCCACGGTGCACCTGCCCACAGGCTTTGTATCACAGTGTATCCGCTGCCCTGTTTGACACCTTACGCCTTAATTCCGCGGGTTCTAAGACACATGGCAGATACCTCGGGTCGATTAAATGGGCTCCATCGAGACAACACGGTTTGCCTCGCAACCATTGCCCATTGCAACCCTGAGGAATTCATCATGAACTGGAAAAAACTGATTGCCGCCAGCTTCTTCGCCGTCCTGAACGTTGCCGCATTTTCGGCTCATGCCGATGTTCAAGCGCCGGCGCAGACCACTGCGTACGGCACGCACCTGGATATCAAGAAGGTTGTTTCCATTGTCGACAACGGCGGCGGCACCTGCGGCATTGTCGATGCCCGCCTGACCTACCTCGATTCCAATGGCGCACAGAAAGTCGCCGGGTACAGCAAATTCGCAGACTGCGCGAATCAGGGCGGCTGATCTTTCCACTACGCTCATCGCAGTCGATGTCGAGCAACGCACCGTTTGCTTAGCGCCCCGCGATGGCTGATTCATGTCGTCCAAACACCCGATCAATGACTTGCAGGGATATCACCATGAAGATCAATGTGTTGAGCAGTACTTCCGCCTCGCGTCGTCGCCGTTTCCTTGGCCCCTCGGTCCTCGCGTTCGCGCTGATGCAACTCGGTGCTCTCGGGGCTGCCAGTGCGCAAGCCGCGACTGCCGAGCCCGTGGTGGCGAGTGCGGCGACCCTCAAGGCGGACACGTTCGGCCCGCTCAAGCATGTCAATGCCGGGTTGCTGAGTGTGGCGTACGCCGAAGTCGGCCCCGCCGATGGGCCGGTGGTGATTCTTCTGCACGGCTGGCCGTACGACATTCACAGCTACAGCGAAGTGGCGCCGTTGTTGGCGGCCAAGGGTTACCGGGTGTTGATCCCATACGCACGGGGCTACGGTGACACGCATTTCCTGTCCGACAAGACTGTTCGCAACGGCCAGCCTGCGGCGTTGGCCAGTGATGTCATCGACTTCATGGATGCACTGAAGATCAAGAAAGCGGTGCTGGGTGGCTACGACTGGGGCGCACGCTCGGCGGACATCGTTGCCGCACTTTGGCCGGAGCGGGTCGAGGCGCTGGTCGCCGTCAGCGGTTATCTGATCGGCAATCAGGCTGCGGGCAAGAACCCGTTGCCGCCTAAGGCCGAGTTGCAATGGTGGTACCAGTTCTATTTCGCAACCGAGCGCGGCCAAGCTGGCTACGAAAAGAATCGTCACGACTTCGCCAAGTTGATCTGGGAGCTGGCATCGCCAAAATGGCGCTTCGACGACGCAACGTTCGACCGCAGCGCGGCGGCCCTGGACAACCCGGATCACGTCGCTATCACGATTTTCAACTATCGCTGGCGGTTGGGCATGGTGCAGGGCGAACCCCAGTATGAAGCGCTGGAGCAGCAACTGGCCAAGGCCCCGGTGATTACGGTGCCGACCATCACCATGGAAGGCGATGCCAACGGCGCGCCGCATCCGGCCGCCGAGGATTACGCCAAGCGTTTTACCGGCAAATACGAATACCGCCTCATCAGCGGCGGCATCGGCCACAACTTGCCGCAGGAAGATCCGCAAGCCTTTGCCAAGGCTGTGATCGACGCGGACAACCTGTAAAACGGAACCGGCTTGATGCGCAGCGCAAGGCTTTAGGGCCCCATCGCCAGCAAGCCGGCTCCTACAAAGTCGCGGTATGGGTCAACCCCGACTCTGTAGGAGCGAGGCTTGCCCGCGAAGAGGCCCTCGACCATTGCTTTGATGCAAGGCCTCATCGCCAGCAAGCTGGCTCCTACAGGGTTTGGTTATGCCACCACGCGATAACACGGCACATACGCCGCGCCGCCCGGCAGTTTCATCCGGTGCTGGGCCACGAAAGCCTTGAGCAACTGATCCAGCGGCTGCATCACCGCCGCATCGCCACGGATCTGGTACGGCCCGTGTTCTTCGATCAGGCGGATCCCCTTGTCCTTGACGTTGCCGGCGACGATGCCGGAGAACGCGCGACGCAGGTTGGCGGCCAGTTCATGGGCCGGCAGGCTGCGGCTCAGTTTCAGGTTGGCCATGTTTTCGTGGGTCGGGTCGAATGGGCGCTGGAAGCCCTCGTCGATCTTCAGCAGCCAGTTGAAATGGAACGCGTCGTTGCGCTCGCGGCGGAACTGTTTCACCGCTTTGAGGCCAGCAGTCATCTGCCGCGCGACTTCAGCCGGGTCGTCGATGATGATCTCGTAATGCTGCTTCGCTGCGTCACCCAGGGTGGCGCCGACGAACGCGTCCAGTTGTTCCAGATACGGCGCCGCGTGTTTCGGCCCGGTGAGGATGACCGGGAAGGGCAGGCCCTTGTTGTCCGGGTGCATCAGGATGCCGAGCAGGTACAGGAACTCTTCAGCCGTGCCCGCGCCGCCAGGGAAAATGATGATGCCATGGCCGACACGCACGAACGCTTCCAGGCGTTTCTCGATGTCCGGCAGAATCACCAGCTCATTGACGATCGGGTTCGGCGCTTCGGCGGCGATGATGCCGGGCTCGGTCAAGCCGAGGTAACGGCCACCGTGAATGCGTTGTTTGGCATGGGCGATGGTCGCGCCTTTCATCGGGCCTTTCATCACGCCGGGGCCGCAACCGGTGCAGATGTCGAGGCTGCGCAGGCCCAGTTCGTGGCCGACTTTCTTGGTGTATTTGTATTCTTCGGTGTTGATCGAGTGGCCACCCCAGCACACTACGATTTTCGGCTCGACGCCGGGGCGCAGGGTGCGGGCGTTGCGCAGCAGGTGGAACACGTAGTCGCTGATGCCCTGGGAATTGCTCAGGTCGATGCGCTGGCTGTCGAGTTCGTTTTCGGTGTAGACGATGTCGCGCAGGGCGCTGAACAGCATTTCCCGGGTGCTGGCGATCATTTCGCCATCGACGAATGCGTCGGCCGGGGCGTTCAGCAGTTCAAGGCGTACACCGCGGTCTTGTTGGTGAATGCGGATTTCGAAGTCCTTGTAGGCTTCGAGGATGGTCTTGGCGTTATCGACATGGGCGCCGGTATTCAGAATGGCCAGGGCGCACTGGCGGAAGAGGGTATAGGTGCTGCCGGATCCGGCTTCGCTCAGTTGCTGTACTTCACGTTGAGAGAGGGTTTCCAGGCTACCTTTGGGGCTGACCGAAGCGTTGATTACTTGTCGTTGGGACATTCAATGATCCTTAAAACGATGTCACCCGCCGAGGACGCATGACATCCGAATAGTATGTATCCACGAAAGAAGATGGCACGAACTGCGCAGTATCGCCATGTTCCCCTTTGACGATGAAAAGATGAAAAGGAGCCCCAGCATAGCTAAATCCCTCGCAGAGGCGATAATGCCCCGCAGTCTTTTTGCTCACGCCGCCTGAGGAACCCCGTCGCGATGTTTGAAATCCAGCCGCAGAACCCAGAAATCTATCGAAGCCAGACGCGCCGCAGCACGATCATCATCGCCCTGGTTTTCCTCGCCCTGGCGATGGTTTTGTCCACCGCGGCGGTGGCGATGTTCGGCGAACCGGGGGGCGACAATCTACGCTTCAACGTGGGTGGCGTGTTTGTCGCGGTGTTGTTGATGGCGGCGCTGATGCGCGGCAAATTCTGGACCCAGGAGTGGATGGCGCCGGCGGTCTACGGCTGGCAGCTCAAACGCAGCCTGATGAGCATCACCAACGTCATGCACCAGGTGACGGCGGCGGTGGACGCGGGTGATCCGAGTGCCATGAAGCTGCTGCGTTTTTATCACCTGGGGCTGAGCCAGATGCACCAACTGGACGGTAACTCCAGTGATCACAGCCAATTGATACGTGAAATGGACCTGCACAAGGCACGAATGGAAGCGCTGGGCATCGAGACCGAACAGACACAATTGAACCCGGCGTGGCTTGAGGCCGTGAAACAGACGCCACGCTAACCGGTACAGGACCAAGGCACATTGATAATAAAAAGGCGAACGGGATCAGTCGCCATTCATCAGGATTCAGGGAGCGTCATGGGTAACCCGTCTGTCAAAGACCGAATTGAACAATTGCGCCACAGCGTGCCTTTGGTCACCGAACAGGCCGGGGCCAGGATCAAGGTACGCTCCGCGGTGGTACTGCTTGTTGCAGTGTGCCTGTCCATGATTGTCATCGTGATCTGGGAAGCGTGGAGTTCGCGCCAGTATCATCTGCATGACAAGGAAGTGGCGATGTCCAACCTTGCGCAGACCCTGGCCTCGCAAGCGCAGGCGACGATCAAGCAGGCCGATACGCTGCTGTTTACGCTGGTGGAACGCCTCGAAAACGACGGCTTCGACCCGGCCGGGCTGCCACATCTGGAGCGTCTGCTCAGCGCCCAGCGCAGTGAGTTGAGTCAGTTGCATGGCCTGTTCGTCTATGACGAAACGGGGCGCTGGATTGCCAATTCCAATGGCGCCGCCCTGACCGATGCCAACAATGCCGACCGTGAATATTTCATCTTCCATCGCGATCATCCCGACCGTGGGCCTCATATCGGCCCATCGATCAAAAGCCGCTCCAGCGGCGAATGGATCATGACGGTGTCGCGCCGGATCAATCATGCCGATGGGAGTTTTGCCGGTGTGGCGCTGGCGACGATTTATCTCAATCATTTCCTGACCCTGTACGACAGCATCGACATGGGCCGCAACGGCGTAATCAACCTGATCGCCGACGACGCCACCATCATCGTTCGCCGGCCGTTCAACGAAGCGGATATCGGCACCAGCCTCGCCAACAGCCCGCTGTTCAAGCAGTTGTTGCCCTCGGGGAGTTCAGGGACGGCAACATTCAAATCCATGGTAGATGGCGTTGTGCGGGTGGTGGGATTTCGCCGGGTCGAGGGGTATCCGCTGGTTGTTTTCACCGCTCTCGACAAGGAGGAAGTCCTGGACGGCTGGCGTGAGGAGTCTTTGCTCAGTGCTGGCATCGTTACGCTTTTGCTGGGTTTTGTCGGTGTACTGGGTTTTCGCCTGATCAATCTGATGAAGCAGCAGAACCGCATTCAGAACCAACTGCTGGACGCTCAGGACAAACTGCTCGAG
The DNA here is from genome assembly GCF_014852285.1 of Pseudomonas sp. PDM02. Taxonomy (NCBI): domain Bacteria; kingdom Pseudomonadati; phylum Pseudomonadota; class Gammaproteobacteria; order Pseudomonadales; family Pseudomonadaceae; genus Pseudomonas; species Pseudomonas sp. PDM02. The sequence continues at coordinate 7,936 of NZ_JACVBL010000020.1, forward strand.
GTCAATCGCGGCCTGGAATTGCTGGCTCTGGAAGACGCGCTGACGGGGCTGTCCAACCGGCGTCAGTTCGACCTGTTCATCCACTCGGAAATGGGTCGCGCCCGGCGAAGCCTGAGCGGCCTCGCGCTGCTGATGATCGATGTCGATCACTTCAAACTGTTCAACGACCACTACGGTCATGTGGCCGGCGACGAATGTTTGCGCAACATCAGCGCGATCATCACCGACAACATCAAGCGGCCCGGGGATCTGGCGGCGCGCTACGGCGGTGAAGAGTTTGCGGCGGTGCTGCCAGGGACTGACTATGTGGGGGCGTTTCTGGTGGCGGAAAAAATCCGTCGTGCGGTGTTGCAGGCCGGTATTCCCCACCGTGAAGGCGCAGAAGGCATGGTGACGGTCAGTATCGGCGTCGCCGCTTACGATCCGGCATCACAGGCCCAGCCGAACGACCTGGTGGGCGCTGCGGACAAGGCGCTTTACGTGGCCAAGGCCAGCGGCAGGAACATGAGCGTCATTGCCAACTGAACTCAAACAAACCCACCGCTGCCCTGAACCAGTTGGGTCGCCAGGTACGATTGCTTGAGTTTTTCCAGCCACCAACCCAGGGCGCGACCGTCATGGTCGCCACGCCAGCCGGCATACAGAATGTTCGGCTCGCGCGGGTCGGCCATCTGTTTTTCGACCAGCGTGCCGTTTTTCAGTAACGAGCCGACCCGATGTTTGGGCAGCCACCCCACGCCCAGGCCGTCGCACTGGGCGAGGATTTTGGCGCGCATGGTCGGCACGGCGAGCACGGGTTGTCCGCCGGAGACGCCATAAGTGCTGCCTTCGGTGACTCTGGAGGAGTCGGCCACGACAATCGCCCGGTGTTGCGTCACCGTTGCCCGAGAGATCGGTTCCTTGGCCTTGGCCAGCGGGTGCTTCGGTGAGACCGCAAACACCCATTCCATTTCCCCCAACTGCATCCAGCGCAAGGAAGGGATGGCCGGCGGTTCGTTGGTGGCGCCGATGATCAGGTCCGCACGGCCTTCGCGAAGGGCTTCCCAGACACCTTTGAGCACTTCCTGGGTGATGCGCAACGGCACGCCGGACTCCAGCGCATCGAACTCGTGAATCACCGGGATCAGGGTTTCGAACTCCAGCAGTTCGTCGGTGACGATCCACAGCCGACTCTCCCAGCCATTGGCCACTTGCTGCACCCGTTGGGTCAGGCGCGAGACGTCCTGCATCAGCCGCGCCGCCTCGTTCACCAGCAATTCCCCGGCCGGGGTGAGCTGCAAGCGGTAGCGGCGGCGATCGAAGAGCAAGGCGTCGAAACGCTCTTCCAGTTGCCGCGCCGCATACGACACGGTCGATGGCGCCTTGCCCAGGTGCACCGCCGCGCGCGACAGGCTACCGGTTTCCCGAATGGCCTCCAGCAACGCCAGGTCTTCAATCGACAACATGTTCTGAATCCTCGAACGAACGGCCTGGAAATGAATGTCTGGAACACGAGAACAAAATCGCGGCCACCTGAAATGTATAGGCCAACCTCAACCCCTGTAGGAGCGAGGCTTGCCCGCGAAGAGGCCCTCGAACGCTGCATTGAATTTGAGGCCGCCATCGCCAGCAAGCCGGCTCCTACAGGGATCGTGTGGTATTTGAAAGGGTGGACGTCCGGCGTGACTTGCGCTGCCTGAACACTCGAACGTAGACCAACACGTTGATCACCAGCACCACGCCGCCGAGTCCCAACTGAATACTCGGGGTCAACCCGGCCGGGTAAATCACCGGCCACACATAATGTTCGATGAAACCACCGCCATAGCCGGTCTGCCCGGCCGCGCTGCGCATGAGGTTTTCCCACTGTGTCAGCGGGCAGGTCAGGTGGAACACTTCGACCGCAATCCCCCACGTTGCGGCCGGCAGGTGCCACCAGGCCAGGTGGCGCCATTTGAGCACCAGCAGCCCGCCGAACAGCACGAACAGAATGAACAACAGGTGAAACAGCACCAGCCCATCGGCGGCGATCCGGTAAAGCATGGCGACTCCCTGACGCGTGATGCGAATCACTCCATGGTACTCGGGCGGGGCGTCGGCGCTCTATCTATTGTTTGCTGCCCAGCCCGGCGAGCACGGCCTTCAGACGCAGCACCATGGCCTCACTGCTGCGTTGCATCGGCGCGCGCAGTTCGTCGTCGATCAAGCCTTCAAGGGCCAGTGCGGTTTTCACCGGGGCAGGATTGGGTTCAATGAACAGGCTTTGAATCAGCGGCAACAACCGGAAAAACGTCGCCCGTCCTTCCGCCAACCGCTGGTCGCGGATCTGTTGATACAGCGTCACGAACAACTCCGGATGCACATGCGCCGAGGCGGCAATCGCCCCTTTGGCACCGAGGCACAGGGCGCTGAATATCTGGTTGTCTTCGCCGCACAACACGTTGACCTTGCCGCTGGTCAGCAGCGCCAGGGTGTTGCCCTGATTGCCGCCGCAATCCTTGATCGCGACGATTCGCTCGTGGGCCACAATGTTGAGCAACGTTGCCTGTTCGAAGGCGATGCCGGTGCGATACGGGATGTCGTACAGAATGATCGGCACAGTGGACGCATCGGCAACCGTTTTGAAAAACGCTTCAAGGCCCGCCTGGGACGGGCGAATGTAGTACGGCGGCGGCACCAGCAACCCGGCCAGTGGCCGCTTGAGGATTTCGCTCTGCAATTGCAGCAGTTCGGTCAGGTTGTTGCCGGCCAACCCCATGACCACCTGATCCGCAGGCACCCATTCAAGCACGGCATCCAGCACCGCCAGTTGTTCATGTTTGCTCAGTGCCGCCGCTTCAGCGGTAGTGCCGCAGACCACCAGGCCATCGACGCCTTTGTCCAGCAAATGGCTGACGAGTCGGCGCAACCCGACGAAATCGATCGCACCGTGTTGAAACGGCGTAACGAGCGGAACCCAGATACCTTGAAACGATGACATGCACTTACTCCTGAAAGTTGACCGATTTCGTCACCGTCAGAAGCGTAGAAGGAAGTAAGCAGGGGGAGGGTGCCCGTCGCGCTCAATGTCCTGTCAGCTCATCTGACGGGACAGCGCGCCCCGGTCACATGAGCGACTGTTTCTTCGATTTGAGGGCGTGCGCAACGCAACCTTGCGCCTTGGCAATCAAGCCAATGGCGTCAATGTTGAGGTTGAAGGTTGCGGACATGTTTGCTTACACCCTGAATGAGGCGCTCAGTTTTAAGAGTCGGCGGGAATTTTGTCAATCACCAAAATCGGCACAAGTGCGCAAGATTGTTCAAGCCATCGGGCGCGACTGCTGGCACAGTCAGGCGTCTTTCCTGTTTGTAGAGCGTTATGACTCACTCACTCATGCCGCGCAGCGCCTTTCTTCGCGGCGCCGCGGCGATCATGCCGTTGTCCCTGGCGACCGCGCCGTGGGGATTGCTGGCCGGCTCCATGGCCATCGAAGCCAACCTCACGCCGCTGCAAGGCCAGGGGTTGTCGAGCATCGTGTTTGCCGGGGCGGCGCAATTGGTGGCCATCGGCATGCTCAAGGGCGGTGCCGGAATCTTTTCAATTCTGCTGACCACGTTATTGCTGACGTCGCAGCATTTGCTCTACGGCATGAGCATGCGCTCGGTGATTTCCCCGCTGCCGGGTCGCTGGCGTGCCGGGCTGGGCTTTTTGCTCACCGACGAGCTGTTCGCCCTGACCAGCCAGCATGACAAACAGCAATTCAACCGCTGGTATGCCCTGGGCGTCGGCCTGACGTTTTACATCGCCTGGAACCTCTTCACGCTGGCCGGCATCGTGCTGGGCAGCAGCATTCCAGGTTTGGAACATCTGGGCCTGGACTTCTCCATCGCCGCGACCTTCATTGCCCTGATCACCCCGGTGGTGCGCAACGTACCTACCGTGGTCTGCGTGGCGGTTTCGCTGTTTTGCTCGGTGTTGTTCAGTTACTGGCAATGGGGCTCGGCGCTGGTGTTGTCGGGATTAGCGGGCATGACGGCGGGCTTCATCTGCAACAAATTCTACGGTGGACGCACATGATGGTCTGGGCGGTGATTGTCGGTATGGGGATTCTGGTGTTCCTCAACCGTTATGTATTTCTCGAGCCGCGGTTGCCGCTGCGCCTGAGCAGCAACGCCCGGCAATTCCTCGGCTTTGCGGTGCCGGGCATGTTGACCGCGATCTGCGGCCCGATTGTGTTCATGCCGGATAAACAGCTGAACCTGCAATGGGACAACCCGTACCTGATCAGTTCACTGGTGGCGGTGGGGCTGGTGCTGTACACCCGCAACACCTTGCTCAGTATGTTGTTGAGCATGGGCTTTTTCTTTTTGCTGCGCTGGTGGCTCTGAGCCGGGAGCGCAAAACTGTTCTACGCTTAAAGTTGATGACTGATCCCTTAGGGAGAGAGGTGAGCATGGCAACTGAACAAAAGCGTCCGGATCCGGAAGATGAAGACATGGATGAACCGACGGAAGAAGAGATCGAGCGGCAGAAACGTTCGACGCCTGACTGGAAGCATCCTGACGACGGGAAGGAACTGTCAGAACCTGATAGAAAGTTTTAGCAGGCGCTCTGACCGATCTGCGCATACAACAAAGCCCCGCCAATGCGCGGGGCTTTTTTTTGCCAGTCAATCAGATCGACACATTCCAGCGAATCTGGGTAATGCCCAATTGCTGTGCTTTGATCCGTGCCGCTTCGAGGGTGGCGTGTTCGGCGATCTTGCGGCCGGATTCAGGGTAAGCATGCGCAGACGCCGAATGAATCGCTTCGACATCGGAAAAATGCACAGCCATCTTGAAAAAGTGCTGTCGCACACCGTCGAATAAGTAATGCACGGCATAGGGGACGAGTTCACTCATCTATCTCTCGTGAAGCCAGCCAGGTCAGTGGCTTAGTCGTCGAATGAAAATTCAGAGAGATCTGCGGTGAAAGTGTGATGCAGAAATAGGACTGCTGAAAAAGGAGGAGGCTCAGTGAGCCTCTACCGTTCAGAGTACGGCGACGACGGGTTCGTTCAGTTCTTTTGCCAAACGTAGGCCTGCGTGTCGTTTCAAGCGTCGTCGAGTTGCAATTCGTCGGGATGTGAGGCCCGATAGCCTAGGGTCTTGTCGATCCATGCGTTCACTTCGTTGACCATGACCGGCGGCTTGCCGGGATAGTGTATGAGCGTTGAACGCAAGGTGCCGTCAATCCCCGGAACCGATCGCAGGTTACGGGTCTTTATGTATTGCTCGATGAAACAGTCCAGCCGATAGTGCTCTGTCGTCGAAAGATAAACGCACTCCAGACCAACGACTTGATTGATTGCAAAATCGTCGCGCATTTAATTCTCTGCAAGGCTTGTTGTAGTTGGGATTTCCTTAGTTGTTGACTCGTTGGTCAACTGGGCGATGCCAATGGAAATGCGGCGCGCATGCTATCCGTAGTTATTCTAAATGTATGTATGACGATCAAATTGTCGGACAAGCGGTTGATACAGCAAAGCACCCTCTATCAGTAAGTGTTACTTGGGTGAAACAGTCTGTGTAACGTTTAAGTTATTGGTCTGCATAAATAACAGTTATTGGCTGCCGTCAGGCTGTTGGTATTGATAAGTTCATGCACTCTCGTCAATCAGCGACGCGTCTTGATTCCTCACGTTGCCTACAGCCTTGCCAACCTTGTACCACTCGAAAACTTCGCTGCCTTCGCCTTGAAACAAGGCCATCTGTTCGGCGCGTTCCGGGGGCGTGGCGGGATCGAGCCATTCCCGCGCCAGTTCCGGCGACAACACCACTGGCCGCCGGTCGTGAATGTCGAGCATGCCTCCAGCGCTGTCTGCGGTAATGATCACGAAACCGTTGTCGTCTCTCGGTTCCTCGCCATCGGTGGGAAACCGGCCAATCGCGGCGCAAAAAATCGGTTCGCGGTCCTGCCGCCGGATGAGCCATGGCTGTCTCGTTGAGTCCGGCGTATCGACCCATTCGAACCAGTTGTCGATCGGCACAATCGCGCGGTGCGGCCAGATTGCGCGAAAGAACGGACCGTGGGCGACTTTCTCCACCCGTGCATTGATCGGCGCCGCACGATCCTTTGCCCAGTGCGGCCGCCATCCCCAGCGCACCTTGTCGGCCTGGAGCCCATTGCTTTCTCGATGAAACAACGCGAGTTGATTCGTCGGCGCGGCGTTGTATCTGGCCAGCGGTTCATCGCCGACATGGTTGATTAGCGCGTCGGGAATACTCAGCACCGCCACGAAGTCATGAATGCCCCGGTATTGCGAGAGTCTTCCGCACATCGAAAGAAACCTCCGACTGGAACCTTCAGCTTAGACGCTTCACCTGTAGGAGCCGGCTTGCCGGCGATGGCGATTTCACAGACGCCATCGCCAGCAAGCCGGCTCCTACGGATTGGGGGATGTCCGGGATTGGGGATTCACGCGAACCCTGTAGGAGCCCGGCTTGCCGGCGATGGCGATCTTACGGACGCCTTCGCCGGCAAGCCGGACTCCTACGGATTGAGGGATGTTCGGGATTGGGAATTCACGCAAAACCTGTAGGAGCCGGCTTGCTGGCGATGGCGATTTCACGGGCGCCTTCGCCGGCAAGCCTGGCTCCTACGGATTGGGAGATGTCCGGGATCGGGGATTCACGCAAACCCTGTAGGAGCCGGCTTGCTGGCGATGGCGATCTTGCGGACGCCATCGCCGGCAAGCCTGGCTCCTACGGATCGTCAGGATGTTCGGGATCGGGGAACGCTGGGCGATTCAAATGACGTGCGCCCGTTGCAGTTCGGTCAACGACAGGGCCTTCAATTGCGCCAGCAGCGGATCGCGCCGATCACGCGGATGGGGTAGTTGCACCGTCAGTTCCTGGCGAATGCTGCTGGGGCGATTGTCCATGACCAGGACGCGATCGCTGAGGTACAGCGCTTCATCGACATCGTGGGTCACCAGCAGCAGGGCGATGGCGTGACGCTCGGCCAGTTGCAGCAACAGGTCTTGCAGTTTCATCCGGGTGAAGGCGTCCACCGCGCTGAACGGCTCGTCGAGCAACAACACATCGGGCCGTGAGTAGAGGCCGCGAGCAATGGCGACCCGCTGCGCCATGCCGCCGGAAAGCGCCTTGGGTAACGCTTGAGCGAACCCGCCGAGGCCGACTTCATCGATCAGTTGTGCGACCCAGGCCTTGTCATATCGGTTGTCGGCGCTGAAGCCGATGTTCTGCTCAACCGTCAGCCAGGGCATCAATCGAGGTTCCTGAAACACGAACGCGACCTCACCGGCGCTGCGATTCAGTTCACCCTGAAAGTCCTTTTCCAGACCGGCAACGATCCGCAACAACGTGCTTTTTCCGCACCCGCTGGGGCCCAGCAGGCTGACGGTTTGCCGGGGCTGCAATTGCAGGTGGATATCCCTGAGCACAGTGGTGGTGGCGAAAGTTTTGCGCTGGACGCGAATGTCCAGCAGATAATCGGTCATGGCTCAATCCTCTGTGCTTTGGCCGTTGAACGTGTCGCGCCACGCCAGGAAGCGTTTCTCCAGGCCGGCGAGAATGCCATCGCTGAGTTTGCCCAGCAGCGCCAGCACAATGATTGCCGCGAGCACGATGTCCGGGCGGGAGGTCTCGCGACCGTCACTGAGCAGATAACCCAACCCTTTGGTCGCGGCGATCAGTTCGGCGGCCACCAGAAACATCCACGCCAGGCTCATGCCGCTGCGCAACCCGGTAAACAGGCCGGGTAGGGCGGCGGGTAGCAGAATCCGCCGGACCAGCCGTGTGCGACCGAAGCCATACATCTGCCCGACTTCCACCAGTTTGCGGTCGATGTCGCGAATCGCCGCGACGCCGTTGAGGTACACCGGGAAGAACGCGCCGATGGCAATCAGGACGATTTTCGAGGTTTCGTCGATGCCCAGCCACAGCAACAACAGGGGCACCCAGGCCAGGCTCGGAATCGAACGCAGGCCGGCGAAGGTCGGCTCAAGCCAGGCTTCGGCTTCGCGGCTCAAACCGACCCAGGCGGCAAACACCAGTGCCAGACCGGCGCCGATGGCGAAACCGAGCAACACGCGCAACAGGCTGGTGCTGATGTGTTTCCACAGCGCGCCTTCGGCGAGGTCTCTCAAGGTCAGGGCGATTTCGCTGGGCGCCGGCATTTGGTAGGACGGCAACCAGCCGATGCGTACGACAAATTCCAGCACCAGGAGGATCAGCACCGGCAACGCCAGACCCTTGAGACGCAAACGCCAGGCATTGTTCAAGGAAAGAGCGGCACGACGTGGCGTCGGCAGTTCGAGGGGCAGGTCTTTGCTTTTGCTGGTCATGAGATTCTCCGGTCATGACGAATCCGCGACTGGCGCGGATTCGTTGTGCCCCGTTGGCGGTGATTTACTGACGGGCCACGGTTTCCTTGAAGCCGGTGTCGATCAACTGATCGATGACCTGATCGACATTCACCCCACGACGCACCAGTTCTTCGGACACCAGAATCGGCGCGGCGGCCTTGGAGGCGATCACATCCCTGGCGGTCAGTTGCGGGCTGCTCAGGTCAGTGCGGGACAGTTGCAGCCTGGCCACTTCCAGCGGCAGACCGGATTCGGTAGCGAGCAGTTTCGCCAGTTCGTCAGGGTTTTTTACCGCCCAGTCGCGGGCCTTTTCGTACGCATTCAGTACGGTTTCGATGGTCTGCGGGTGCTCTTTCGCATAAGTGTCAGTAACGCTGACTACGCCATAACTGTTGAAGTTGGTGTTGCGATACAACAGGCGCGAACCGGCCTGGACCTGGCTGGCGGCCATGTGTGGGTCGAGGCCGGCCCAGGCGTCGACGTCGCCTTTTTCCAGGGCCGTGCGGCCATCCGGGTGCTGCAAGTGCACCAGTTCCACATCGTCTTTGCTCAGGCCGGCCTGTTGCAGGCTGCGCAGGGTGAACAGGTACGGGTCGGTGCCTTTGGTGGCGGCGATTTTCTTGCCTTTCAGGTCGGCGACGGTCTGGTAGGGCGAATCCTTGCGCACCACCAATGCGGTCCATTCGGCGCGGCTGTAGACGTAAACCGATTTGATCGGGCTGCCATTGGCGCGGCTAAGCACGGCGGCGAGGCTGGCGGAGGAGGCGAAATCAACGCCGCCGCTGTTGAGGTACTCCAGCGAGCGATTGCTGCCCTGACTCAGCACCCAACTGACTTTGGTCTGCGGCAGGGCTTTTTCCAGAAATCCAAAGTGTTTAAGCACCAGGCTCACTGGCGAGTAGTAGGCGTAATCCAGATGCACTTCGGCCGGCGGTGCTTCAGCAGCCTGCGCGACGGGTTGCAGGCTCAAGGCCAGGGCGCAGGCGCTGAGCAGATACCTGACTTTGGGAAAACGGAAGGTGGACTTCATGGGATCGGCTCCGGACAAGGCGTTGAGTTTCTTATGTCGAAAAATTCATTTTTTATAAATGCTTCCTGCGTAAAAGGAATATTGCAGGCTCTGTGCCATGTCTTGGATATCAGGCCTTTTCAAGGCGTTGAGGCGAGGAATGAAGCAGAAGGGTGTTGCAGGGAAAACAGTCTGTCGGCTCGCTGTTGCCGGGTGAACAGTGTTGACTGACAGTCATGAGCTTATGCGTAAATCGAATTTAAAAAGCATCCAGTAAGAGCGTTATGGTCTATGCCATTCACTCTCAAGGAGCCCCCGATGAACCTGTCCAGATTCGTCCGCAGTTTACTGACCAGTGCATTGTTTGCAGCGCCAATGGCCTACGCCGCTGAGCCCGTTGTCCTGCATGTCGGTGATCAGAATTACTACAACGTGCGCGCTTCGGTGGAGGCTTCGGGGGTGCTGGATGGGGCGCCTTACACCGTTGACTGGAAGCATTTTCAGGCCGCTGCACCGCTGGCCGAAGCGTTGAACACCGGGCGCTGGACGTGGGTTTTCTGGGCGATTCAGGCTTCCTGTTCCTCGCTGCAAAGCAGGCGCCGGTCAAGCTGATCGGCGTCTCGCGGCAGAACCCGGACACCATCGCCTTGCTGGTGCCCAAGGATTCGCCGGTCAAGACCATCGCCGATCTCAAGGGCAAGAAAGTTGCCTACTGGCCCGGCGCCTGGAGCCAGCAATTGACCCTGCGTGCCTTGCAACAAGCTGACCTGCCGGAGGACTACGTCGACTTTATCAAGCTGATGCCGATCGATGCCGCCGCCGCGCTGCCTCAGGGCAGCATTGATGCCTTCCCGGTCTGGGAACCCTACATTTCCCAACAGATTCTGTTCTCCGGCGCGCGACCGATTCTTACCGCCAAGAACCTCATGCCAGGCCTCAGCGCCATCGCCGCTTCGACACCCTCAATCGACAGCAAGCGCGAAGCCATCGCCGACTTCCTGGTTCGCCTGAAAAAGGCACGGGCCTGGGTCGACAATCACACCGACGAATATGCCGATCTGTGGGCGAAGAAGGCCAATCTTGACCAGAACGTCTCGCGTCACTGGTTACGCCAGGCTCACATGACCGTCGGCCCGGTGGATGCACAGGCTGCTAAGGACCTGCAAAGCACGGCGGATTTTCTGTTCAAGGTCAAAGCACTGCCGACAGCGCTGGCGACCGCGCCGATTATCGACAACTCGTTCGAGCAGGCGTTTACCCAGTAATCGACAATGCCGGGCAGCACCGGAACCAAACACTGTGTACCCTGATCCAAACCGCGCCCGCACACCTGTGCGGGCTTAACGGTCCGGCTCAAGGCACAACATGAAACAGCTGTTCAAGATTCTCAGCGCACTCGCCATTGCCGTCGGGCTGGCGGGTTGCATCGCTGCTCCCATCGAAATGACGCCACAAACCGAACAGCGTCTGCACGCGCAAGCACCGATCCGGTTTCTGCTGACGTTCGACGACGGTCCCAGCGCGTCGAGTTTCTGGAACCCGACGATGACAATCCTCGACAGCCTCGCCACCAACCCGGTGCAGCCGAACCTCAAAGCGGTGTTCTTCGTGCAGACCGGCGCGCCACGGGCGGGCGACAGCGACATCGGCCGCGAGGTCATGCGCCGCGAGCATGCCGATGGGCAGATTCTCGGTTTCCACACGGCCACCCACTGGCACACCAATCACCGTTCTCTGAGCCCGGAAGAACTGGAACAGTCATTGACCAAAGGCAGTGCCGACATCGCCGCCATCACCGGCACGCCGCCGACTCTGGTACGGCCGCCTTTCTGGAACTACGACAAACGGGTTTTCGCCGCTTATCAAAAGCACGGCATGCACGTGTTGCTGACCGACCTGAGCGCCAACGACGGCAAGATCTGGGGTTTCAACGCCAGCCCCCGGCGCCGGGCCAACATGCTGCGGCAGATGTCGGAGGTGCGCGAGCGCATCGCATTGGGTGAGTTGCCGACGGTGGATGGGGTGATCCCGGTGGTGGTGACCTTCCACGACCTCAATCGCTACACCGCCCGACATGCCCGCGAATACCTGCAAATCCTTCTCGACAGTGCGCAGGCGACCGGCGTGAAAACGGCGCAGAAGCCGTTTTACGATGATCAGGCCGAACTGCAACGGGCGGCCATGGCGCGCACCGTTCGTGACAGTGCGCAGCCGGTGAAATTGCCGGGGGTCTGGAACTGGATCTGGGGAGCGGATGCGCAGTGATCAAAACGCAAGACTCACGGGCCCTTCGCCGGCAAGCCGGCTCCTGCAGATGATCGCTGTCGTTCACATGTGCACGATTCAGTTCATAAACAACGGCAAATAACCAAGCTCTACCAGTTTGGTATCAATATCCCCAACCTGTCCGAAGTGGTCGAGGTTTTGCTCATTCATGACTTCAGGACAGCTGACGATAATGGTCCCCCTGTCGGGCACGGGAACCAGTTTGTGTGCCTGAGGGAAGTCTTCCTGTTTCAACGGTTGCGGGCAAAAGCCAATCCATCCAATTGTCTGTCGGTCCTTGAAAACACGACCTTTTCTGAAATAGTTGGCCGGTACCACGGTGACCCAGTCAATTTCTGGCCAGATATTCACGGCCAGATTGATAATTTTTGTGAATGTCTCTTCCGGGTGCGCAAGCTTCATCAACAAAGCACCGGCGTCCTCGAAGGACATGGCTGACACTGAATCGAGGTTGTGCGCGCTGTAATGGAAGGCGACTCCGCCCTCGAGCGGATCCTGGATGGCATTCCAGACCGAAAATTCGGTCAGGTCGGGGAGGTCAGGATCATGAGCGCGCTTAACTTTGTCGATCAGCGCTTGAGTGTTGTTACTGACGTTAGTTGAAAGCGAGTCTTTCAGGCTTTTTCCTTGCAAATACCAGTTGGCCAGGAGTGGACTGATAGCACCGGCCTGACGCAAAAAGTCGGCAGCTTTTTCGACCTGCGTTTCAAGCGCAAGTGAGGTAATGGCCTGCTTGTTGAACCTGAAGGTAAAAATGAAGCTATTGAAATTTGTCATGCTGACACCTTGAATGCTTTGCTCTTAACCGGTACCTAAAGTTTTCCGAATTGAGACACAAATAACATTTGTCCCAAGTATTCGCCCGAGCAGGCTTGGTAGGCCCATCTATTCTCAAAGGGTCAATCCTATCAACCGCCACCCGAGACACCCTTTATGGTTTCAGTTCCAGAACTTTGCCGCATTGTGGAGTCCGGTTTTCAACCGCTTTCCTGCGCCTGCACGGTGAATCCTGACGGGTCGCTACGGATCAAGGTTTTCGAGCGCTCCACCGGCAGGATTGATCTGCTGATCACCGGCGTGTCACCCGCGCAACTGAGCAGCGCTCGTGCTGTTTCAAACCTGATTGGCGAATTTCACACCGAAATGCGCGCCGGTCGCCGCGCGTTTGCCGGCTGAGGAATAACCGCAAAACCTGTAGGAGTCCGGCTTGCCGGCGATGGCGATCTCACGGACGCCATCGCCGGCAAGCCGGGCTCCTACAGGTTTTGCGTAAACCCTCAATCCCGAACACCCCCACAACTTGTAGGAGCCAGCTTGCTGGCGATGGCAATTTCACGGACGCCATCGCCGGCAAGCCGGGCTCCTACAGGTTTTGTGTGAGCCCTCAATCCCGAGCACCCCGACAATTTGTAGGAGCCGGCTTGCCGGCGATGGCAATCTCACGGGCGCCATCGCCAGCAAGCCGGGCTCCTACAGGTTTTGCGTGAACCCTCAACCCCGAACACCTCCGCAATTTGTAGGAGCCGGCTTGCTGGCGATGGCAATCTCACGGGTGCCCTCGCTAGCAAGCCGGACCCCTACAGGTTTTGCGTAAACCCTCAATCCCGAACACCCCCGCAATTTGTAGGAGCCGGCTTGCTGGCGATGGCGATCTCGCGGACGCCATCGCCGGCAAGCCGGGCTCCTACAGGTTTTGCGTAAACCCTCAACCCCGAACACGCCCGCAATTTGTAGGAGCCGGCTTGCCGGCGATGGCAATCTCACGGGCGCCATCGCCAGCAAGCCGGGCTCTTACAAAGCGTTCAGCTGTTGCGGCGATAATTCATCAATCATCCGCAAACAATGATTCAACCCTGGCGACACGTCGCCCACGCGTCGGCTGAGGATGATCGGCGAGGTCGCGTTGTCTTCCAGCAGCGGCGTGAAGCCGATGTCGTCGCGGTGCAGCAATTGCACCGAGGCCGGCACCAGGGTGACGCCGATTCCTGCGCCCACCAGGCCGATGGCGGTTTGCAGTTCGTTGGTCCACTGCGCCACGTGAATGCTCACGCCATAGGATTCGAATAGCCCGATCACATGGTCGGCGTAGCTGGGGCGCGGGTTGCCGGGGTACAGCACGAAAGGTTCCTTCGCCAGTTCGCGCAGGCTGATCGGCCCGGCCAGTAGCGGATGACCGGCGGGCAGGGCGGCGACCAGCCGGTCTTCGGTCAACACCGTCTGGATAATGGCCGGGTCGTCGATGCGGATGCGGCCGAAACCGATATCGATCCGCCCGGCCTTGAGCGCCTGCACCTGTTGCAGCGTGGTCATTTCCGAGAGCCCCAGTTCCAGCTCCAGAGGCTCGCCGCTGCGCAAACGGCGAATCAGTTCCGGCAGCACGCCATAGAGTGTCGACGGCGCAAAACCAATCCCCAGCCAGGTTTTTTCCCCCAGGCCGATGCGTCGCGTGTTGTCGCAGACCTTGCCCAGTTGCTCCAGCAGGGCAGTGCTGTGCTCATGGAAAAACCGTCCGGCGTCGGTCAGCTTCAGCGGTCGTCCGCGATCCAGCAGCAACACCCCGAGTTCATCCTCCAGTTGCTGAATCTGTCGGCTCAGTGGCGGCTGGGCGATGTGCAGCAGTTCGGCCGCGCGGGTGAAGTTGAGGGTTTGAGCCAACACCTGAAAATACCGCAGGTGACGCAGTTCCATGAGGCCTCCGCAAAGCAGTTTGCATACCTTAAAGGTATCAAGTCAGACCAATTCTATATTGGCTTCCCGAAAAAAGCCGTACCAGAATCGGTTCCAGAACTTTAAGAACCTGACGGGTATCGACATGCTTGCAACTGCCATTGAATCGATCGAGACGATCATCGTCGATCTGCCGACCATCCGCCCGCACAAGCTGGCGATGCACACCATGCAGAACCAGACGCTGGTGATCATTCGTGTGCGCTGCGCCGATGGCATTGAAGGCATTGGCGAATCCACCACCATCGGTGGCCTGGCGTATGGCAATGAAAGCCCGGACAGCATCAAGACCAACATTGACCGGCACTTCGCGCCGCTGCTGCTGGGTCAGGACAGCGCCAACGTCAACGCTGCGATGTTGCGCCTGGAGCGCAGCATCCGTGGCAACACCTTTGCCAAGTCAGGTATCGAAACCGCGTTGCTCGATGCCCAGGGCAAACGCCTTGGCCTGCCGGTCAGCGAACTGCTGGGCGGCCGCGTTCGGGATGCGCTGCCAGTGGCCTGGACCCTGGCCAGCGGCGACACCGACAAGGACATTGCCGAAGCGGAAAAAATGCTCGACCTGCGCCGCCATCGCATCTTCAAACTGAAAATCGGTGCCGGCGAAGTCAATCGCGATCTGGCCCACGTCATCGCGATCAAGAAAGCCCTCGGCGATCGCGCCAGCGTGCGGGTCGATGTCAATCAGGCCTGGGATGAAGCCGTCGCGTTGCGCGCCTGCCGGATTCTCGGCAGCAACGGCATCGACCTGATCGAACAGCCGATTTCGCGCAATAACCGCTCGGGCATGGCGCGCCTGAACGCCATCAGCCCGGCGCCAATCATGGCCGACGAATCCATCGAGTGCGTGGAAGATGCGTTCAACCTGGCCCGAGAAGGTGCGGCTTCGGTGTTCGCCCTGAAGATCGCCAAGAACGGCGGCCCACGCGCTGTGCTGCGAACCGCCGCGATTGCCGAAGCGGCGGGCATCGGCCTGTACGGCGGCACCATGCTCGAAGGTGGCATCGGCACGCTGGCTTCGGCCCATGCCTTCGTCACGCTGAACAAACTGGCGTGGGACACCGAGCTGTTCGGCCCGCTGCTGTTGACCGAAGACATTCTCAGCGAGCCGCTGGTCTATCGCGATTTCGAGCTGCACGTGCCGAAAACCCCTGGGCTGGGCCTGAACCTCGATGAAGAACGCCTGGCGTTTTTCCGTCGCGACAAGACATCCACTGCCATTCATCAAGCCTGAGGAGAGCATTATGCTGTTCCACGTAAAGATGACCGTGAATTTGCCGGTCGACATGAACCCCGAACGCGCCGCGCAGCTCAAGGCTGACGAAAAAGCCCTGGCCCAGCGTCTGCAGGATCAAGGCAAGTGGCGTCACCTGTGGCGCATTGCCGGGCTCTATGCCAATTACAGCGTGTTCGATGTCGACAGCGTTCAAGAGCTGCACGACTTGCTCATGCAATTGCCGCTGTACCCGTACATGGCGATCGAAGTCACCGCGATGTGCCGGCATCCTTCTTCCATCCGCGAGGATGACCGCTGAACCTGGCCTGTTCAGTTCGCCACGCTAATAATTACAAGATGAGGAACCCATAAAATGAACGTAAAAATTTCCCACACTGCCAAAGCCCAGAAGTTTCTCGAAGAGGCCAGCGGCCTGCACAACGATGCCGGCAATCCACGCACCAAAGCCCTGATCTACCGCATCCTGCGTGATTCGGTGAACATCATCGAAGACCTCGCCGTGACCCCGGAAGAGTTCTGGAAAGCCGTCAATTACCTCAACGTGCTGGGTGCGCGCCAGGAGGCTGGACTAGTGGTGGCCGGGTTGGGCCTGGAACACTACCTCGACCTGTTGATGGACGCCGAAGACGAACAGGCCGGCAAGGCTGGCGGCACGCCGCGCACGATCGAAGGCCCGCTGTACGTGGCCGGTGCGCCGTTGTCCCAAGGTGAAGCGCGTCTTGATGATGGCGTCGATCCGGGTGTGACGCTGTTCATGCAGGGCCGTGTGCTCAATACCGCCGGCGAACCGTTGGCCGGTGCGATTGTGGATGTCTGGCACGCCAATACCGGCGGCACTTATTCGTACTTCGATACCACGCAATCCGAATTCAACCTGCGTCGACGCATCGTCACCGACGCCGAAGGTCGCTACCGCTTCCGCAGCATCGTGCCGTCGGGTTACGGCTGCCCGCCGGACGGTCCGACCCAGCAACTGCTCGATCAACTGGGCCGTCACGGCCAGCGTCCGGCGCACGTGCACTTCTTCATCTCGGCGGCGGATCATCGTCACCTGACCACCCAGATCAACCTCGACGGCGATCAATACCTGCACGACGATTTTGCCTACGCCACGCGTGACGAGCTGATCGCGAAAATCACCTTCAGCGATGATCAACAACGCGCAGCGGCGCATGGCGTCAGCGGTCGTTTTGCCGAGATCGAATTCGATTTCACCTTGCAGTCGTCCGCCCAGCCGCAAGAGCAGCAGCGTCACGAGCGGGTTCGCGCACTCGAGGACTGATTCCAGCTTGGTGATGACTGACACACCGCTTTCGCGAGCAGGCTCGCTCCCACATTCGACCGTGTTTCTTCAGTGGGACTACGGTCAAAATGTGGGAGCGGGCTTGCTCGCGAAAGGGCCAGAATATTCCACATGTCGATCAACTGACACACCGCTGCAAGCACTGCCTTAGAATGACCCGACGCACCCCATAAAAACAACGAGAGTGACCCGATGATGCAAGCGCAACTGTTGAGTCAGCGCAGCTCCGTATTCGACCATGCCGACCCGTACGCGGTGTCGGGCTACGTCAATCAGCATGTCGGTAATCATTGCATCCTGATGCCGCGCGCCGGGCAACCCCTGGCCAGTCTCAATCATCGCAAGTTTGCCAGCCTCGACCTGTGCCGCATCAGCTATGGCGGCAGCGTGCGGGTCACCTCGGGCGCACTGGAAAGCATCTATCACCTGCAAGTGTTGTTGCGTGGCAACTGCCTGTGGCGCGGGCACGGTCAGGAACATTACTTCGCACCTGGCGAGTTGCTGCTGATCAATCCCGATGATCCGGTGGACCTGACCTACTCTGACGATTGCGAAAAATTCATCCTCAAAGTTCCCACAACGTTGCTTGAGTCTGTGTGCGACGAGCAGCGCTGGCGTTATCCGGGGCAGGGCGTGCGGTTTCTGGAGAACCGTTACCAGCTCAATGAACTGGAAGGGTTTGTCGGGCTGCTGGCGATGATTTGCCAGGAGGCCGAGGCCACCGAGCAGATTCCCAAGGTGCAGGAGCATTACGCACAGATCATCGTCAGCAAGATGCTCAGCCTGATGCAGACCAACGTCAGCCGCATCAACCTCGGCTCACAGACGGCCACATTCGAGGTGATTGCCGACTACATCGCACGCCACCTCAAGCAGGACATCGACAGCGAAGAACTGGCGCGTCAGGCACGGATGAGCCTGCGTTCACTGTATGGCTTGTTCGAACGCAACGCCGGCACCACGCCGAAAAACTACATCCGGCAGAAACGTCTGGAGCGTATCAATGCCTGTTTGAGCGACCCGACCTGTAATGTGCGTAACGTTACGGAAGTGGCGATGGATTATGGGTTTCTGCATTTGGGGCGGTTTTCGGATAACTATCGCAAGCAGTTTGGGGAATTGCCGTCGGATACGTTGAAGCGGCGGGATTGAGTCGTCCGTGAGAGGTTCATTCGCGAAAAGAAATTTTTCAGACAAGTTCAAGTTCGGCAACTGCGTAAAAGACGAACATTACGATAAAAGAAGTCCACCCGAGCCAATATAGGGTTACCAAAAATCGTCTCAGGCCTACGGGGAAGTTCTTCAGATCATCCGCGCTAGTACCTCCATTGCGTAGAGAGAAGTGAGGCATAGCTAATGTGAACATTATTTCACCCATTAAAACTAGGTTTGCTCTAGGTCCTCGGTTTCTGAGACCTCTCCGATGAATAATTGCAGGGCAGTTTCTCAGGTGATGCAATATAAAATCCATTTTGGTATAGGCGAGATAAAGCGTTGTGCCAATAAATATAAAAATACATCCAAAATTTATTAGGCCAATGACAAAATGAATTTTTTGAACGGTGTTCAGGCTCACTAGCTAATCTCCTAAGCGCGTTCGTCATCTAAAACTTGGATTGATATAGAAGTTTGGAACTATCTGTCGTGGTGAGTAAAACCAGTGTAGTTAAAAGTCCTGACTTCAAAATTTGAATCGGTCGTATGTTTAGGCAAGGTCGAATATGGCTATAATCGCGAATCCCGACATTACCAATAAAAGTCCCCATACGCTCCACTGCAAAATGGCTAGTTTACGTCTCAAGCTAGTCGGAGTGTTTTTTAAGTCTTCCATGCTTAACTCTCCTCTTTTTAGATAAAAATTGGGGAAAGTTACAATTCCAGAAATGCCTCCTATGAGCATTAAATTTCCCCATGGTCCACCGTGTCTGAGAGGTGCTCGGACCATGATTGCCTTACAGTTTTTATAAAGTTCGAGCATCATGTCCATTTTTGTGTAGGCCATATGCAATGCGAAAATTATCCAAGCTAGTGCAGCTGCAAAATAGATTAGTCCGATGCCGGCAATTAATAAATCAACGGTCTCAGCGTTCATTTAGTGATCTCATAAATTTTCTCTCCAATTAACTCTCCACCCTTGCCTCCACCAACGCCTCCGACAATAGAACCGACACCGACTACCACTAGACCGCATACAAGAGCAGCGGTCCCACCAGTCGGTACGGAAAGTGCGGCGCAGACCCAACCTGCAGTCGAACCAGTGATCGCAGCTGAAGCGAAGACTCCACCTGCCACTCCACCGGAAAAACCCCCAGTTTCTGTAAATTTCACCTTCTCACAGGCCTCCACATTCCCTTCTGCACAAACACCCTGAACCTTGATCACTGACGCTCCACCACCCACCGCTGTACCAACCCAACCACCATATTTGACGTACTTCGCCGCTTTGGAAACGGCATCAATATGCGTGGCATAACCAGGAATCTGCCCAATAGCCCCTGCTTTTCTCCAGCGATGAACAAGGCTTTTAGTCGATAGGCCCAACACGCTTTTCAGATTGGGATGATCCGGAAAGCCAATGCTCTTTTTAGTCAGTTTGGTGAGTTGGGTGTCCAGCTGAGTCAGCAGGCGTTTGCGCTCGGCATAGAAATCGGGAGAGTTGAGGTGACCGTTTGCCTGAAACGTTTTTGTGTGCAATTTATCGATGTCGCGCAAAATCTCCTCCACGTCTTTCAGGTTCTTCGAGAACATCGCCAGCCCTGCACTGGCCCCGAGTGACCCTTTGGAGATAAAGAACGCAATCTCGTCATAGTGCCGCGCCATGAAATCGGCCTCATCCGAACTGAGAGGCTCCAGGGCTCTATTCACATTACCAGCCGCTTCCATCAGCAACGCTTCTTCGAAAGTACAAAGATGACTATTCGGATCGCTGAGAACAATCATCGTCCCGGCCTTTACCTGATCCAGATTCGGATTCAAGGCCTTGAATTTGGCGATGGCGGCGGGGGAGGCTGACGTGAATAGTCGGGCTTCCAGTTTGTCAGCCGTCGTACTTCTGGGCACGACGTAGAACCCGGGTTCTTCTTGTGCGACTTGCGCGGGCCATTGTTCTTGAGGGAAAAATTTCAGGTCTGGAGCAGGATGCGGCGAAGCGGCTGCCGCCAGTTCGCGGGGCGAGTTCGTGCCCGTGGACTTGAGATTCTGCGCATGTACAAAGCGCAATAAACGTTCCGGGTCAGCTTTCAATGAAGGCTGTGTGAGCATTGAGGCCGGGATTCTTTTTACCCGTTCAGTGACCGCGCCCTGAGTTTTTTGCGTGATGGCTTGTGACTGGATAAGCAAGTCGTGTTGTTCTTGTGCAAGCGCCTGTAAGCCTTGCCCTGGCGTTGTTTTGCCCTGCGCGACATCGTCCGCAACGCGCTTTGCATAAAAGGCGACTTCCCGATTGAACCGCTCACGCAACCTGCCTTGAGCCAGATGACGCGCGCCGAGCG
The DNA here is from genome assembly GCF_014852285.1 of Pseudomonas sp. PDM02. NCBI lineage: Bacteria > Pseudomonadati > Pseudomonadota > Gammaproteobacteria > Pseudomonadales > Pseudomonadaceae > Pseudomonas > Pseudomonas sp. PDM02. The sequence continues at coordinate 28,316 of NZ_JACVBL010000020.1, forward strand.
TGCGGGCCTGTCCCGCCAGTTTGCCCGCCGCGCTGTTAACGTCCCACTGCTCATGAGGATTCATTCCTCTTCGCCCCACGAACTGTAGCCGGAGGTTTTTGCCAAGTGGTGGGTCCACGTGATGTCGCGGTAACGAATGGCCACCTGTTCCTGGGGCTCTGCATCGTTTTGAAAAATGGCATGAGGCACTTCAAGCGTCAGGTCGGCAATGACCCCGCCATTGATCGACACGGTGAAAAACTTTTCCTGCATGCCGAAGGACGACACGCGATAAAAGCTGATCGTGCAGTTGATTTCTTCACGATTTGAAAGCGCTTGAGCGAGCAGCGGTGATGACTTGTCGACGGCTTTGGTAACGATGATCGGGCTGTGGGTCGATTTATTGATATCGCCGATATTGGTCATGTTGTGGCTGTAGGACAGCACCATGATCTCGTCTGTGTGTGCAGCCTGGTATTTGTTGCCAATAGAGGCCTGGGTTGAACAGCCCGCTGAAATCATTCCTTGAGCTTTACCGTTTATGGTCATGTAACCGTGATTAGCCATGCAAACCACTCCTTGTAGTCAGGAGGGCAGTCTATTCAGAAGTTGTAAGCAGTTATGTAGTCCGATTCCGAAAATACGTTCTGCACAAATCGGATAAAGGTCTGCACCCAGCGGATAGTCCACCCCATTGCCCCGTCCTAGCATGAGCCTTGCCTGAACAATAACAATGGAGGCGGCGGCCATGACCCTGCGACCCGAATATCTTCAATCCTTGCTCGAGGACGATCCAGAACAAGGCATCTACCGCTGCAAGCGCGAGATGTTCACCGATCCGCGGCTGTTCGATCTTGAGATGGAATACATCTTCGAAGGCAACTGGCTGTACCTGGCGCACGAAAGCCAGATCCCCAACAAAAACGATTTCTACACCACCACCATGGGGCGCCAGTCGATCTTCATCGCGCGCAACAAGGACGGTGAGCTGAACGCCTTTATCAACGCCTGCAGTCACCGTGGCGCGATGCTTTGCCGACACAAGTCCGGCAACAAAAGCTCGTACACCTGCCCGTTTCATGGCTGGACCTTCAACAACTCCGGCAAACTGCTGAAAGTCAAAGACCCGGCAGCGGCCGGCTACCCGGCGAGCTTCAACTGCGAAGGCTCCCACGACCTGACCAAAGTCGCCCGTTTCGAATCCTATCGCGGCTTCCTGTTCGGCAGCCTCAAGGCTGATGTGGTGCCGCTGGTTGAGCATTTGGGCGAGTCGGCGAAGATCATCGACATGATCGTCGACCAGTCCGCCGACGGCCTGGAAGTGCTGCGCGGTTCGTCCAGCTACATCTACGAAGGCAACTGGAAACTCACCGCCGAAAACGGCGCCGACGGTTACCACGTCAGCTCGGTGCACTGGAACTACGCCGCCACCCAGAACCAGCGCAAACAGCGCGAGGCCGGCGACACCAACCCGACCATGAGCGCCGGCAGCTGGGCCAAGCAGGGCGGTGGTTTCTACTCGTTCGACAAAGGCCACATGCTGCTCTGGACCCGTTGGGCCAACCCGGAGGACCGTCCGCTGTACGAACGTCGCGATGAGCTGGCCAAGGACTTCGGCAAGGCTCGCGCCGACTGGATGATCGAAAACTCGCGCAACCTGTGCCTGTACCCGAACGTGTACCTGATGGACCAGTTCAGCTCGCAGATCCGCATCGCCCGGCCGATCTCGGTCAACCGTACGGAAATCACCATTTACTGCATCGCCCCCAAAGGCGAAAGCGATCACGCCCGTTCGAGCCGGATTCGTCAGTACGAGGATTTCTTCAACGTCAGCGGCATGGCCACCCCGGACGATCTGGAAGAGTTCCGCTCCTGCCAGACCGGTTACCAGGGCAGCGTGACCGCCTGGAACGACATGTCCCGTGGCGCCGAGCACTGGGTCGAAGGCGCCGATGAGGCGGCGAAGGAAATTGACCTGCATCCGTTGCTCAGCGGTGTGCGCACCGAGGACGAAGGCCTGTTCGTGTTGCAGCACAAGTATTGGCAGCAAACCATGCTCAAGGCCCTGGCTGCCGAGCAATCGAAGCTGATTGCCGTGGAGACCGTGTAATGACCATCACCTATGAAACCGTGCGCGACTTTCTCTACCGCGAAGCGCGCTACCTCGATGACCGGCAATGGGACGAATGGCTGGAGTTGTACGCCACGGATGCGACGTTCTGGATGCCGTCCTGGGACGACAACGACGAACTGACTGAAGACCCGCAACGGGAAATTTCGCTGATCTGGTACGGCAACCGCACGGGTCTGGAAGACCGCATCTTCCGTATCAAGACCGAGCGTTCCAGCGCCACCGTGCCGGACACCCGCACCTCGCACAACATCAGCAACATCGAGCTTCTGGAACAGGCGGACGGCCTGTGCAAGGTGCGCTTCAACTGGCACACCTTGAGCTTTCGCTACAAGACCGTCGACAGCTATTTCGGCAGCAGTTTCTACACCCTCGATATGCGCGGCGAAAACCCGCTGATCAAGGCCAAGAAAGTGATCCTGAAGAACGACTACGTTCGCCAGGTCATCGATGTTTACCACCTGTGAGGCGGCCGTCATGACTCATTCCATCGCATTTAATTTCGAAGACGGCGTCACCCGTTTCATCGACGCCAACGCCGGCGAAACCGTGGCCGACGCCGCGTACCGTCAAGGCATCAACATTCCGCTGGATTGCCGCGACGGCGCCTGTGGTACGTGCAAATGTTTCGCCGAAGCCGGCCGTTACGACCTGGGCGAGGAATACATCGAGGACGCGCTCACGGCTGAGGAAGCCGAACAGGGTTTTGTCCTGACCTGCCAGATGCGCGCCCAGAGCGATTGCGTGGTGCGGGTGCCGGCCTCCTCGGAAGTCTGCCGCACCCAGCAGGCCAGTTTTGAAGCGACCATCAGCGCCGTGCGCCAGCTGTCCGACAGCACCATCGCGTTGTCGATCAAGGGCGATGCGCTGAGCAAACTGGCGTTCCTGCCGGGGCAGTACGTGAACCTCGGGGTTCCCGGCAGCGAGCAGACCCGCGCTTATTCGTTCAGCTCGTTGCAGCGTGACGGCGAGGTCAGTTTCCTGATTCGCAATGTGCCTGGCGGTTTGATGAGCAGCTTCCTCACCGGCATGGCCAAGGCCGGCGACAGCATGAGCCTGGCCGGGCCGCTGGGCAGTTTTTATCTGCGCGACATCCGTCGGCCGTTGTTGCTGCTGGCCGGTGGTACGGGGCTTGCGCCATTCACCGCGATGCTGGAAAAAATCGCCGAGCAGGGCAGTGAACATCCGTTGCATCTGATCTACGGCGTGACCAACGATTTCGATCTGGTGGAAATGGATCGGCTGGAAGCCTTCGCCGCGCGAATCCCGAATTTCAGCTTCAGCGCCTGCGTGGCCAGCCCCGACAGCCAGCACCCGCTCAAAGGCTACGTGACCCAGCACATCGAGCCCAAACACTTGAACGAGGGCGACGTCGATGTGTACCTGTGCGGCCCGCCGCCGATGGTCGAGGCGGTCAGCCAGTACATTCGCGAGCAAGGCATTGCGCCGGTGAATTTCTACTACGAGAAGTTCGCTGCCAGCGCGGCATAAGTCGCGACACAAAACCAATGTGGGAGCGAGCCTGCTCGCGATGGTCTCCAGGACGCCGCGTCTATTCAGAAAGCACGCGTAATCGTTAACGATCATCGCGAGCAGGCTCGCTCCCACAGGGTAGATTCGCATCCGTCGTCACGAGGTACACATGAACAGATTTCACGAAAAAGTCGCGTTGATCACCGGTGCCGCCCAAGGCATCGGCCGGCGTGTTGCCGAGCGCATGGCGGCGGAAGGGGCGCGCTTGATTCTGGTCGACCGCTCCGAACTGGTGTTCGAAGTGCAGCAGCAATTGGGGAAGGACAGCCAGGTGCTCGCGCTGACCGCCGATCTTGAGCAATACGGCGAATGCAACCGTGTGATGCAAACCGCCGTCGAGCGCTTCGGTCGTCTCGACATCCTCATCAACAATGTCGGTGGGACGATCTGGGCCAAACCGTTCGAACACTACGAAGCCGAGCAGATCGAGGCTGAAGTCCGCCGCTCGCTGTTCCCGACGTTATGGTGCTGCCATGCGGCGCTGCCGTTCATGCTGGAGCAGGGCAGCGGCGCCATCGTCAACGTCTCGTCCATCGCCACGCGCAGCATCAACCGTGTGCCGTACGGTGCGGCGAAGGGCGGGGTGAATGCGCTGACCGCGTGCCTGGCGTTCGAAACCGCCGGTCGTGGCGTGCGGGTCAATGCCACGGCGCCCGGTGGCACTGAAGCGCCGCCGCGAGTGATTCCGCGCAACAGCGCCGAACAGAGCGCCGAAGAAAAAGTGTGGTACCAGCAGATCGTCGACCAGACGCTCGACAGCAGTTTGATGAAGCGCTATGGCACGCTGGATGAGCAGGCAGGCGCTATTCTGTTTCTGGCCAGCGACGAAGCGTCCTATATCACCGGCATGATCATGCCGGTGGGTGGTGGCGACCAGGGCTGACAGCGTTCGCCAACAACCCCATCAAACGGAGTCAACGTGATGAGTGAAAAACCCACGATCGTGCTGGTCCATGGTTTTTGGGGCGGTGCCGCCCACTGGAACAAGGTTATCGCCGAACTGTTGAGCAGGGGCTACACCCGCATCCGCGCGGTCGAGATGCCGCTCACGTCGTTGGCCGATGATGCCGAGCGCACGCGCAAAATGGTCGCGCAAGTGGCGGGGCCGGTGCTGCTGGTGGGGCATTCCTATGGTGGTGCGGTCATCACTGAGGCCGGCGATCAAGCGAATGTCGTGGGTCTGGTGTACATCGCCGCGTTCGCGCCGGATGCGGGTGAAAGTCCCGGTGCCATCACTCAACGGCATCCACCCGCTGCCGCAGCGAACCTGGCCCCCGACAGTGATGGTTATTTGTGGGTCAGACCGGAGCTTTACCACGAAAGCTTCTGCCAGGACCTGCCCGCAACCGAAGGATTGGTCATGGGCATCACCCAAAAAGCCCCCTTGGCCGGCACGTTTGGCGATGCGATCACTACGGTGGCGTGGAAGAACAAACCGTCGTGGTATCAGGTGTCGACCGACGACCGGATGATCGCGCCGCAAAACCAGCAGTGGATGGCGGGGCGGTTGAACGCCAAAGAGATCCTGACGTTGCATGCCAGTCACGCGTCCCTTGCCTCGATGCCAGTCGAAGTGGCGGCGTTTATCGACAAGGCGGCAACGGCAGTGGCCAAGGCCTGACCCATCTTACAGGCGACGCTGAAACGCTCTGACGATTCGCAGCGTGGCGTCGCTGGTGTTCAGGTTCTGCACGGCGTCCAGCGGATACCACAGGCAGTCGAATATTTCGTTTTGCGGCCGGGCTTCAGACGAGTTGAGCACCGACGCCTCGTAAACGTGGTGTCGGGTGCCGCCCGTTTCCAGTTGCATCAGGTACAGCATGTCGTCGACCCCGAGCCCGGTCTCTTCCTGAAGTTCACGCATGGCGGCGCCTGCCACGGTTTCTCCGGGCTCGACCTTTCCGCCGGGCAACGTCCAGCGACACCTTGGCTTGCGCACCAGGAGAACGTGCCGGTCCTGCTCACAAATGACGGTTGCGCGTACTTTCATGTGTTACCTGAGTGCTTGTTGTCATAAAACAGTAATAAAAATGCAATATTCAGGCCGCCCAAGGCTGCACGGGCCTCTTGGCTGGTTAGAGGTCTCACAGGGGCTGAAAGTGCAACCGAATGGCGGAATACTGTCGCGACGTCTGGTCGGCACCTCGGCAAAGGGCGGGTGTAAGGTAGGCAGGTCAATCCTGGACATCAGTACCGAAAATGGAGGTGACTTATGAGCGTTCCGATGCTGAATAAGATGCACATGAACGGTTATGACGTACTTAGCGTGAGCAATGGCCCATGGCGGGTGTGCACCCAAGGTGACCAACTGGGCGCTTTTGCCAGCCGGGAAGAGGCACTGGCCTTTGCCGCGGCACTTCCCGGTTACAAATCCCGGGCCAAAAGGCCGGCGGGCAACCAGACGACGGTCAAGTAAAACGCTTCTAGCCCCGGTTTTTTCCGGGGCTTTTCATTTTGGCTCAGTAACCGCCGCCACCGCCGCCGGTGCTATGGGAAGACTCCCTGGCTTTTGTTTGCAGGCGGCTCCATTCCGCACAGGTGATGAAGCTCGTGTGGTCGACCTTGCCCCGGTTATCGAAACTGACGTTGTACGCTTGTTGATGGCCGGCTTTCGTCAGCTTGTAGTCATAGCAAGTGCCAGGCACAGCCGTGCGATCGGTGATGGTGTGAGGCGGCCCGCCGATCTGCTCGACCTGATCCTTGCTCATTCCGGTCTCGACTTTGGCGACCAACGGGAGGTCGCCATAGAGGCGTGATTCAGTGCTGCAGCCCGCCAGCGCTGCCAGTACGACAACCAGCGCGAATAAAGGCTTGTTCATGGCCGCGCTCCTGTTCAGTGAGCTTTGTTGCGACTGATGGCCTTGGCTTTCACTTCTTCGGCATAGCCTGCCAATCGCTGTTCGTCGCCCTGAAACAGGTCGCACAGCCTCAGCACCGCCTGCGCATCGACATCATTGCCAGACAGCTTTAACTGATCTGCCAAGCGTAGAAGCTCGACCGCCGACCACCTCAGGTCCGATGCAACGCTTTGCAGGTCACGTCGAAGTTCGTTTTCAGATTCGTTGAGCCACATGACGATCTCCAGAAAACCTCTGCTACGAAATTTTAGTCCCATTTCCCTCGACAGGGCGTTTTGTTCGTCCGAACTGCCAATGCTGCCTTTGGTCGGGAAGATGCACGCGAGCGAAAAGATTTGCTGTCGTATTGAAGTGGCGAATTTCCGCCGGGGCGAGGCAATTTCAAATGACGACGACCGATGACTTCAGGGTTCACGCGCATGAGCTGATGGTCGATCTGGACGCAGCGACCACGGAGATGATGAAGCTGATTTCCGCTCATCAACTCAGCGGCCCGGAATGGGAGCGGGTCACTCAATGGCAGCACGAAGCGTATGAGCGATGGATGACTTTCCTGAACGAACGGCCCGCTGCGCATCCCGGCCAGAACACCGAAAAACGCTGAGAAAGGCTCAATGAATGGATGTCTGCAAGACGACGCGCTACATTTCCTTTTTTTTGAATAGGGGGGCGTCATGCGGACGTTGATTGCGGGAGTCGTGGTGGCGTTACTGGCGGGGTGCTCCTTGCCTGCGTCACTGGTGCCGGGTGAGCCGAATGTCAGCAAATACAGTGAGAAGGCGCCGAAGGAGTATGCCGCCTGCGTATTGCCGGCGTGGCAGAAAGAGATTTCCAATACGACTCAAACGCCGATTTCCAATGGCTACCGGATCAAGGCGCCGAGCATCATCACGGCCGACGAAATTCTGGATATCGTGAAATCGAAAGACGGCAGCCGGGTTTCGCTGTATCAAGGGCCGCCATGGGCCAAGTCAGGCGCACTGCGTCAGGCGGTTCGGGACTGTTTATAGCGACGTTTGATGGATCGCCATCGCCAGCAAGCCGGCTCCTACAAGGACACCGCAATTTCCTGTAAGAGCCGGCTTGCTGGCGATGGCGTCAGTCGCCAAACACATTTCAAATGTTGGTAACCACAATGGTCTGTTCGTCAGCGGCCGGGGCAGCGCTTTTCTTGTCCCGGCGATCACTCATCCAGTTATCAACCTGAGCACTGAACTCCGAGGGCGCCTTTCGTCCGACTTTCCTGGCGAGATCCAGGATGGTCTGCTGGGCGAGGGCGTCTTCCATGCGTTTCTGCGCCGTCATCATGACCGCATGGACCGAGCAATGGCCTGACACCGCCCAATCCGGGGCGGAACCTTCGAACAGGGCGCAACGCCCGCGAATTTCCCGGCAATCGAAAATCAGCTTTTGGCCGTCGATGGCATTGACGATATCGAGCACGCTGATTTCGTCGGAGGGCCGGGCCAGCTTGAACCCGCCGCGCACGCCTTCAGTGGCGACCACCAGTTTTGCCTTGGCCAGTTTGGTGAAAATTTTCGCCAGATAGTCCAGTGGCACGCCTTGCAGCTCTGCGAGGTCACGCACGCTCGCCTCACGGGTGTCGCCGCAATTGCCCACCAGGAAAATCAGGCAATGAATGCCGTACTCAACGCCAGCGCTGTAAAGAGACATTTGGATCTCCGACTAATCTTGTCGCAAATGTTAGCAGCTGAAGGTTAGGCAGGCAACGAATCCCGTCGGCGCATCTCTCTGTGCATTACCCCTTGTGCGTGGGTAAAGGCTCTCTCGGTCGAGCCATCGAACCTTTCGATGGCAACCATCAGAAAAAACCGATTGCGTTAATTAACTAGGATCAATACAGTCGTAGTTGTTCGGTCGACACTGGCAAGCGCACGACCTCTACGAATTTATTGATCGGCCTTCTCACGGAGTTAAAGATGAAACAGCACATTCTGGTAATCGGCGCAGGTTTCGGTGGCATGTGGACGGCTTTGAGCGCCACACGCCTGTTCGACATTCATGGTCACAACGACGTAGAAGTCACCGTCCTGGCCCCGCAGGCCGAGCTGCGCGTGCGTCCGCGGTTCTATGAGCCGAGCGCGCACCAACTGGCCGCGCCGATTGGCGAGCTGTTCGATGCGGTGGGCGTGAAGTTCATCAAGGGCGCTGCGCAAACCATCGACGTCGAGCAAAAACGCGTGGGTTATGTCGACGCCTCGGGTGCGAAACAGGTGTGCAGCTACGACAAACTCGTTCTGGCCACCGGCAGCCGTCTGGCGATTCCGGCGACCGCCGGCGTGGCTGAACATGCGTTCGATGTCGACCAGATCGAACAAGCCGTGCGCCTGGAAAACCATCTGAAATCCCTGGCCAGCCTGCCGGAAAGCAAAGCCCGCAACACCGTGGTGGTGGCCGGCGGCGGCTTCACCGGGATTGAAACGGCGACCGAGATGACCGCACGTCTGCGTGCCATTTTGGGCGATCAGGCCGACGTCGAGGTGATCATTGTCGATCGTGGCGAGAAAATTGGCGGGTCGATGGGGGCTGAAATCGCCAAGTCGATCGAAGAGGCCAGTATTGAAACCGGCGTGAAATGGCACTTGAAGGCTTCGGTACTTTCCGTCGATGCCAACGGCGTCACTCTGAGCGACGGCCAGCGTATCGAGGCCAAAACCGTGGTCTGGACCACCGGCGTGCGCGCCAGTTCGCTGACCGAGCAGATCCCTGCCGAACGCGATCACCTGGGCCGCCTGCACGTGGACAGCCACCTGAAAGTCATCGGTCAGGACGATATCTTTGCCACCGGCGATGTGGCTTATGCCGCGTCCGACGACATCGGCAACTACGCCTTGATGACCTGCCAACACGCCATCGTATTGGGGCGTCACGCCGGCAATAACGTTGCCGCGCAGATCCTTGGCGTGGACCCGACGCCGTACAGCCAACCCAAATACGTCACCTGCCTGGACCTGGGTGCCTGGGGTGCGGTGTACACCGAGGGCTGGGACCGTCAGGTCAAACTGGTGAAACAGGAAGGCAAGAACCTGAAGACGCAGATCAACACCGTGTGGATCTACCCGCCGGCAGCTGATCGTACAACCGCATGGGCCGCAGCAGATCCGCTGATCCCGATCGCTTGAGTCGCTGAGCGGAAATCACCTGAATCCCTGTAGGAGCGAGCCTGCTCGCGATGGAATGTCAGCCACATAGGTTTGCTGACACTCCATCGCGAGCAGGCTCGCTCCTACAGGTTCTTGCGTTCGTGAAATAACGTGTGTATTTTTTCATGAAATTTAAATAATAAAATTTCATGAGGCCCGCATGTTCCAGCAATCCACCCGCCACGTCGCCAGTTACTACGCTCACACTTGCGCAGATCGCTTGGTGGAACGTGCGGCGTTGGAGGGCGAGCACGACACTGAAGTGTTGATCATCGGCGCCGGCTTCAGTGGTTTGCACACGGCATTGCGACTGGCCCTGGCGGGCAAACGCGTGACGCTGCTGGAAGCCAGTCGAGTGGCTTGGGCGGCGTCGGGGCGCAATGGCGGCCAGGCCATTCTCGGTTGGTCGTGCGATATGCCGCCGCTGGAGGCCGCGCTGGGTTATGAGCGTGCGCGACGCTTGTGGGACGGCATGCGCTGGGCCGCGCAGGAATTGCGCGCGCTGCCCGCCCGGCATGAATTCGATTGTGACTATCGGCCCGGCCACCTCTGGACATCGGTGATGCCGCGCCGGGTGAGCCTGCTGACCGAGTGGCAACACGAGGCGAGCCACAAATGGGGCCACGATGGATTGCAATTCATTCCCCGTGAGCAGTTGCCGCAATGGGTCGCCAGCGAGCGCTACCAGGCGGGCCTGTTTGATCCTGAAGGCGGGCACCTGAACCCGTTGAAACTGGCACTCGGCCTGGCTGCGGCCATCGAGCGCGCCGGTGGTCGTATTCATGAACAAAGCAAGGCGCTGAATTACCGCGAGGAGGGTGGCCGGTACGTGGTCACCACTGAGCGCGGGCGCATCCGGGCCGATGTGCTGGTGCTGGCGTGCAACGCCTATCTGGACCGGCTCGATCCGCAGCTATCAAGTTGTGTGTTGCCGGTCGGCACCTATCAGGTGGCCACCGCGCCGCTCTCGCAAGCACAGGCGACCGCGCTCCTGCCGAGCAATGTCTGTGTCACCGACAATCAGTTCGTTCTCGATTATTTCCGTCGTACACCGGATAACCGCTTGCTGTTCGGCGGCGGTTGCACCTACCTGGGCGGCATGCCGAAGGACATCGCCGCCGCGACCCGGCCGTTCCTGCAACGGGTATTTCCTCAGCTCCAGGGCGTCGAACTGGAATTCGCCTGGGGCGGCCATATCGACCTCACGCTCAAACGCACACCTGACATTGGCCGACGCGGCGATCTCTATTGGCTGCAGGGTTATTCGGGCCATGGTGTGCTGCCGACCCTGGCCGGGGCTCGCGCCGTGTCCGACGCGATACTCGGTCAGGCAGATGAGCTGGGCTTGTATCAGGGCCTGGTCAACGGCAGCTTCCCCGGCGGCAAATACATGGCCGCGCCCCTGGAAGCCATCGGCAAGGCCTGGTATCGGTTGCGCGACAGCCTTTGAAACGCACATTTTCTGGAAGCTTTCAGATGGACATGCAAGAAGAGATTTCGGCGCTGGCGATCCTGATTCAGGACCTGCGCAAACACAAGAAATACACGCTCAAGGAACTGGCGGACAAGATCGGTCGCTCTGTCGGTTTCCTCTCGCAAGTCGAGCGTGGGTTGTCACGTCCGACCGTGGCGGACTTGACCGCGATCAGCGAAACCCTCGGCGTGCCGACCACCTATTTCTACAGCCTGCCCAAACCCATGGCCTTGCCGTGGGTGACCCGGCCGGACGAGCGCCGCACGCTGTATTACGCCGACGGCATCACCGACATCCTGGTCTCGCCGAAAATGCGCGCCTCGTTCTCGATGCTCGAAAGCCGTCTCGAGCCCGGCGCCAGCAGTGGTGACCGGCACATGGATGACAGCTCGGAGCAGGGCGGTTACGTGCTCGAAGGGCAACTGACACTTTGGCTGGATGACAATCAACCGGTCACCCTGGGGGGCGGGGACAGCTTTCAACTAGCCAGCCATACCCATTGCCGCTACGGCAATCTCACCGATCAGCTCACCCGGGTGCTCTGGGTTTACACCTGATAAAAACAACAAGGAACAACATGATGGATGCTGTCTGCTCTGATCTGGTTGCTGAAGTGCGCGCATTTCGGCAGCGCTTTCCGGATGTGCGCTACGTCGACCTGATTTCCCTGGATATCCCGGGGCATTTCTACGGCAAGCGCTATCCGATCGAGATGCTCGAAAAGGTCGCCGCCGGCAGCGCGCTCAAGCTGCCGCAGAATTGTGTATTGCTCGGCACTCAAGGCGGGCTGTTCAAAATCGGCGACTACTGTTTCAACGACGGCGACCCGGATGCGCCCCGTCGGTTGGTGCCGGGTACGCTGAAAATCGTCGACTGGGAAAAACAGCCGCTGGGGCAGATGTTGATCACCTCCAGCGGCACTGAAAAACCGATCGTCTTCGAGCCACGGGAAGTGCTGGCGCAAGTGCTGGAGCGCCTCGCTGGCAAAGGGATCTTCCCGGTGGTGGCTTTCGAACTGGAGTTCTACCTGTTCGATCGCCAGTTGCGTGACGGCTTGCCGCAGTTTGCGCGCGATCCGCTGACCGACGATGCGGACGATCAGCCGAACATGCATATCGAGCGGCTGTCGCGGTTTGCGCCGGTACTCGATGAAATGGTCGAGACGGCGCGGGCGCAAGGCATCGACACCACGGTGATTACTGCCGAGCTGGGCCCGGGGCAGTTCGAGATCAACTTCGGTCACCTGGATGACGGCCTGCGGGCTGCCGACTGGGCGGCGCTGTTTTGCCGCAGCACCCGTGGCGTGGCGCTCAAGCACAACTACCGCGCCAGTTTCATGGCCAAGCCTTACTTGCAACACCCCGGCAGCGGCATGCATGTTCATGTGAGCCTGTACGACGAGGCGGGCAATAACCTTTTAGCGGCCAATGACCAACAGCCGCTGCGCCATGCCGTGGCCGGTTGCCTTGAACTGTTGCCGCATTGCATGCCGATCTTCGCGCCGAACCACAATGCGCTGCGTCGCTTGAGCGGCACCGTGAATGTCGCGACGCGTGCCAGTTGGGGCTTTGAAGATCGGGACGCCTGCCTGCGGGTTCCTGAGTCGGACGCGAGGAATCTACGCATCGAACATCGCCTCGCCGGTGCCGATGCCAACCCGTATCTGGTGTTGGCGGCGATTCTGGTCGGGTTGGAACAAGGACTCGAAACCGGTCGTCAACCGATAGCACCGTTGAATGAAGATCGCAGCAGTGGCATCAACTTCCCGCTGGAGATGCTGGAGGCCGTTCAATCCATGCAACACAACGCGCAGTTGCGTGAGGGATTGGGTGCGGAGTTTGTAAATGTCTACTGCGAAAACAAGCGTCAGGACCATTTGGCATTTATGCAGGACATCAATGCGCGTGAATATCGCTGGTACTTGTAGTTGACCGCTTTTCGTCACTCGACCTTAAAAAAAGTGTGGATATTTAAGGACTTGGAAAGATTAGTAACCAGGTGGTGAGTCAAAATATCTTGTTACACGGTGAAATATTCCGTAATATCCGCACCGCGTTCACCACCACGGTTTATGCATTTTTAAATCCCAGGCGTCCATCAGCTGCCTGGGATTTTTTTTGCCTGAAATAAGCTGTGCTTCAAAAATTATTCGTTCAGTTAGAACGATTATTTCTTTCGGTTCTTTAAATAGACCTCTTCTGCATATCCATAACCGTAAAATCCGCGTTGTGGATCGGGTTGTGTCTGCAATCAAATCCGAATGGCGGTCATGGCAGAAATAGACGTTCCATCCACCTCGTTAAAGCTGCCCCAGCATCAAATTCCGCTGTTCGATGGTCATCTTGTTGCCCCCGGTCCAATCCTTAGAATCGGCGCCATCAGCTTCGTCCAACTATTCAAACCTTTGGGGAACAACACCATGATGAACGCCATGCAGATGCAAATGCCGATGAACGCCAACATGCCGATGATGCCGATGATGGGCATGCCGATGATGATGGCGACCATGACGTGCGAAATGATGGACGACGGCATGATGTGCAAAATGATGCCGGCCGCTGGCATGGACATGGCGATGTTCAAGAACAGCGCAGAAATGATGCAGATGATGATGAACTGCGGCATGCCGATGATGATGCACTGCGGCAACATGAGCATGATGTGCATGTCCCAGGCGGCCATGGCCATGCCGATGATGAACATGATGATGCCAATGCCGATGATGGGCATGCCGATGCCGTCGATGAAGTGCGTGATGGAATGCACCATGATGGCTGACGGCATGATGTGCAAAATCATGCCGATGGCGGGCATGAACATGGACATGATGAAAAACTGCTGCACCCTGATGATGAAAATGATGAACGATTGCAGCATGCCGATGATGATGAGCTGCAATGGCATGCCGATGATGTGCTGCACCTGCTGATCCTGAGCGACAGCCATTAAAAAGCCCGGCCAATGCAGATTGGCCGGGCTTTTTAATGTCCTGCTTTTGTAGGAGCCAGGCTTGCCGGCGAAGGCGTATTTGAGATCGCCATCGCCAGCAAGCCGGCTCCTACAGTTTGATGTCGTCCGAAAAACTGGGGGCATCCACGACCCTGTAGGAGCCAGGCTTGCTGGCGAAGGCGTATTTGAGATCGCCATCGCCAGCAAGCCGGCTCCTACAGTTTGATGTCGTCCGAAAAACTGGGGGCATCCACGACCCTGTAGGAGCCAGGCTTGCCGGCGAAGGCGTACTTGAGATCGCCATCGCCAGCAAGCCGGCTCCTACAATGTCTGCGTCGTTCGATGAATTGGAGTTGACCACCTACCCTGTAGGAGCCGGCTTGCCGGCGATGGCGTCAGCAAAGCCGCCATCACCCGCAAGTCGGTTTTGTCAGTCGAGGCGTTCCGGGTAAGTCACCACCAGATACGCCACCGCTTCACTGTCCGCCGGGTTGCGATAGCGGTGGGGCTGGTCGGCGTAAAACAGGATCGAATCGCCGGTGGAAAGCAGGTAGCGTTCGTCGTTGACGCTGATTTCCAGTACGCCCTGCGAAACCACCAGGTTCTCCTGGACGCCGGGGCCATGGCCCTCGGAAACGTCCTCTCCCAATGGGCTCAGGCGCAGTTCGTAAAATTCCGATTGGCGCGCCACGTCAAACGGGAACAGCGCACGACTGACAAAGGCGCCGCTGGCGCTGACCAGGCGTTTGCTCTGGCTCGCCGATAACACGGCCACCCCTTCAAAGGCGCGATGTTCAAGAAATGCGGCCACCGAAACCTTCAAGCCTTTGGCGATTTTGCACAGCACTTTGATCGACGGCACGCTGCGTCCGGATTCGATCTGCGCGAGCATCGCCCGGCTCACACCGCATTGTCGCGCAAGGGCGTCGAGGGACAGGTGACGCTTGCCCCGCAGGCGTTGCAGGTTTTGCGCGACCCGCTCGCAGATCGGGTCCTCTTCCAGTGATTCGAGGTTGTTCAGGTCCAGCACGGGTTCGTCAGCGCTCGCCAGAAAGCGCGAGGGGTTTTGTGTATTCACGCCTGACGAGTCTCGGTCGAACGCGAAGCCTGAACCCACTGAAAGGCCTGCAGGCCAGCATTGCGTGCGTACATTTCCCACATGGCCCGTGCCCGTTGCTGCGCTTGTTTGCGTTTGCGGTAGCTGGTGAAGTCGATGATGTTGGCGGTCGGATTCATAGGGCTCTTCACTGTCGTGGTGAATGACGGGATGGTCTGAGATTACGCGGATATTTTTATAACGATAAATACTGTTTATGTATTTATTAATTCCTTTTGGTTCTTTTTAAAGCCAGCTGCCAGAAAGGCTCTGGATGCCCCCTGATCCTGTAGGAGCCGGCTTGCTGGCGATCGGATCGGCGCGGTATATCAAGCAAGACGCCATCGCCGGCAAGCCAACTCCTACAGGATTCTGTGTTGATCAAATGACCTTGTAGGAGCCGGCTTGCCGGCGATGGCGGCGCATCGGACACACCGCGTCGCTTCAATCGCCAGCAAGCCGGCTCCTACAGGTCCAGCGTTTAATGCCCCACCAACTCCTCAAGCAGCTGTTCCTTGTACCCCTGCAAAACCGTTGAAGCCCGGTCCCGTGGGTGGGGCAGGTCGACCTTGATTTCGTGCTTGATCCGGCCCGGGTGGGCGTCCATCACGATGACCCGGTCGCCCAGGTACAGCGCTTCTTCGATGTCGTGGGTGACCATGATCACCGTGCAGCGCTGTTGCACCCAGATGCGTAGCAACTCGTGTTGCAGGCGCACCCGGGTCAGGGCGTCGAGGGCGCCGAGGGGTTCGTCGAGCAGCAGCACTTTCGGTTGGTTGATCAGTGCGCGGGCGATGGCCGCGCGCTGCGCCATGCCGCCGGACAACTGGTGGGGGTAGGCGTTTTCAAAACCTTCGAGGTTGACCAGCGCAATGTGCTCGGCCACCAAACGGTCCTTTTCTGCCTTGGACAACGGATGGTTTTTCAGCGCCAGGGCAATGTTCTGTTTCAGGGTCATCCACGGAAACAGTCGATGGTCCTGAAACACGATCCCGCGTTCCAGGCTGGTGCCGACCACCCGTTTGCCATCCAGCAGAATCTCGCCTTCATAGTCGTCCTCCAGCCCGACGACCAGCCGCAGCAGCGTCGACTTACCGCAACCGCTGGCACCGACAATGCTGACGAACTCACCGGGACGCACGTCGAGATTGATCTGTTGCAGCACCGGCAAAGGCTGGCCTTCGATCCGGTAGGCCTTGCTCAAGCCGCGAATCTGCAGCGCACCGGTGTGTAATGAGGTGCTGTGTGGCACAGCGTGTTGGGCAATTGCGTTCATGGTTATCGGCCTTTCAGCGAATGTTGCGCCAGCGCAGCAGATGGCGGCTAAGAAGAGTGAACAGCAGGGTCATCAGGTAACCGCAGAGGCCGATGCACAGCACGCTGAGGACGATGACTTCCATGCGTGAGCCGGCTTCGGCGTTCATCATCAGGTTGCCCAGGCCGGCGCCCGAAGACAGGAACAGTTCGCTGCCCACCGCGGTGACCCAGGCAAACGCCAGCGCATGCAGCACGCCGGTGGCAATGCTCGGCAGCGCCGCTGGCAGCAGCACATGACGAAAGCGTTGCCAGCGGCTCAGCACCAGCACCTGACCGACCTCGCGATAGCGCTTCTCGACATGGCTGAAACCCTGGTACGTGTTGAGGACCATCGGATAGAACGCCGCGAGACTGACGATCAACACTTTGGAAAACTCGCCATTGCCAAACCACATGGCGATCAACGGAATCCAGCCGAGCATCGGCACCTGGCGGATCGAATGAAACAGCGGCCCGACCAGCCGATTGGCCACTGCCGACAGCGCCATCAGCACCCCCAGCAACACGCCGAAGACAATCCCCAGTGCCAGGCCGGTGCTGGTGCGGGCCAGGCTGGCCAGCAGGTTCACCAGCAACTCGCCGTTGGCCAACAGTTCGAGCAACGCCGCGCCGATCGCCGACAACGGCACAAAGGCGTACGCGCCAGCGGCACCCTGGCGTGACAGGTATTCCCAGCCGCCGATCAACAACAGCGGCAGGAGCAGGCCACGGGATTTGGCAAGCAATCGAATCATCATCGGCTCCTAGCGGGTCTGCCAGCGGAACAGCCGCTGTTCCAGTTGGCGAAAGGTAAAGTCCAGGGCGAAACCGATAACGCCGGTCACCACAATCCCGACCATCACCACATCAATGCGCAACATCTGCCGGCTCATTTCGATCATCTGCCCCAGACCGCTGTCGGCGGCCAGCAACTCGGTGGCCACCAACACCACCCAGGCGCGGGTCAGGCTGATGCGAAAACCGGTGATGATCGGCGGCGCGGCAGCGGGCAGGGCGATGGCGCGGACAAACGTCGGCCAGCGCAGGCGATACACATCGGCGACTTCGAAGTAGCTGCGCGGAATGGCCTTGACCCCTTCGCTGGCGGCCAGCGCCACCGGGAAGAACGCAGTCTTGGCGACGATGATGATCTTGAAGGTTTCATCGATGCCGAACAGCAACACAAACATCGGGATCAGCGCGATGCTGGGGATCTGGCGCAGGGTGTGGAACAGCGGCGAGCAGTAGATCTCGACGTTCTTCGACAACGCCATCAGCACCCCGAACGCCAGGCCCAGCAGCGAGCCTATGCCGAAACCCAGCCCCAGTCGTGACAGGCTGTTGAGCAAGTGGTCGAGCAGCTCACCGCTGGCCGACAATTCCTCGAAGGTCTGCCACACCTGAGCGGGCGGGACGAGCAGGTTGCGCGGGAAAATCCCGGCCTCGGCCACCACCGCCCAGAGCAACAACAGGGCGGCAGGGGAGATGAGCCAGGTCAGGGAAAACAACAGACGTCGGGTACGCATGGCGGGTCTTATTTCGGCGAAGTACCGCAGGGGTATCGCAAGAGGTGTGCCATCGCACAGAGAGTGGTTGATCGCACTGACGCCTTCGCGGGCAAGCCTCGCTCCTACAGGGACAATTCGTAACCTGTAGGAGCGAGGCTTGCCCGCGAAGACGTCAGCCTATGCGCCGCACATTGATGCCATGCCAGCACCCATTGCTGCCCCAGCAACACCCCATCAGCACCCGCGTCAGAACTCGTAACTGACGCTGGTGTAATAGAACGCACCCTGCGCACCTTCAGGGCTGGTGATCGAGTATTTCGGTACGCCGTACAACTGCGCGCCATCCGCCTTGTCCGGGTGCGTGTCGAACAGGTTGATCGCGCCCACCGACAGCTTCAGCGCCTTGTTGAAGGTGTACGACACATCCAGGTCCGTGACCCATTGCGGGCTGTAGGTCTGGTCCAGGGTCGGGTTGGTGGCGTTGAGGCTTTTCCATTCACCGTAACGACGCTGAGCCACGGTCACACCCCATTCATCAAACAGCCAGTTGGCGCTAAGCACCAGTTTGGTTTCCGGTGTGCCGTCCTCGATCAGGCCCTGGGTGGTACGGCCGACAATCTGCGAACCCTTGATATTGCCGACATCGCGCAACGCGGTGATTTTCGTGTTGTTCTGGCTGATGCCGCTGCTCAGGTTCAGGCGTCCCCATTGCTGCAGGTCCAGTTGATAGTTACCCATCAGCTCGATCCCGTCGGTGCGGGTGTCGGCAACGTTGGTGTAGAAGGCCGCGCTCTGGATATTCGCGTAGGGCGTGCCGGCGAAAATCGGCGACACCACCGCCGCCGGCAACTGATCGGAGAGGGTGATGCGGTTGTCGATGTCGATCCGGTAGGCGTCCAGCGTCACCGACGCATTGGCCAACGGACGCCAGACCAGGCCCAGGGAATAACTGGTGGACTCTTCCGGTTTCAGCGACTTGCCGCCCAGCAGCGCCGCTTCCGGGCTGTCGGCGCGCAATGTGCGTTGCTGCACTTCGACGAAGTTGCCGCTGCCGGGCGGTTGCTCGACCACCTGCACGCTGAACGAAGACAAGCCGCTCTGCACCAGCGACGGCGCGCGATAACCCGTGCTGGCCGTGGCCCGTGCGGCGATCTGCGGAGTGAAGTCATAACGCAGCGACAGTTTGCCGTTGGTGGTGTCGCCGAAGTCCGAATAGTGCTCGGTGCGCACCGCGACGCCGGCCTGGAATTTCTCGGTGATCTGCCCTTCGACGTCGATGTAGGCACCCAGCACGTTGCGGTCCAGTGAAGCCGCATCGACCTGGGTGATGCCCGAGTAGTAACCCGGGATGCGCCGGCCGGTGACCGGGTCGACGGTGTTGAACAACGGGCCGTTCTGCCAGCCAGCCGCTTCGCCGGCGCTCAGCTCGTAATTCTCCTGGCGCCAGGCCAGGCCGGCCGAGAGCGTCAGCGGCTTGAACAGCAGGTCGGTGGGGAAATCCCGCACCCAGTCCAGCGTGACGTTGGTCTGATCGACCTCCCGTTCGCCGGTGAAGATTTTCTCCGGGCTGGTGGCGCCCCAGCTGGGGTTGATCGCGTTACGGTCGGTGGACTTCAGGGTGTTGTTGCCATGGTTCACGGCGAAGTCGAATTTACCCAGAAGGTCGTCTTCGTAACGCAGGCCGCCGGTCAGCGCATAGTCTTCCAGCGAATAGCGCGTGATCGGCAGGCGCCCGTCCGGGAAGCGCTGCAACGCGGTGCTGCTGTAGTTGTTGCGCAGGGTGGTGGGCGGGTCGAAGAAGCCTTCGGCGTCGGTGTTTTTGTGCGAGTAGGTGGCGAAACCGTAGGCCGTCAGACCGTCGCCGATGCCGACTTCGCTGTTCGCGGCGAAGTTGTACTGGTCCGAGACATTGCCCGAGCCCCAGCGCCAGGTGCGGTAGCGGTTGTTCTGCTCGCGCGGCGTGTTGATGCTGGTGGAACCGGGGTAGAAGATCCGGTTGTCAGGGTTGGTGTCGCTGGCCGGGTCCTGGCTGCCGGCGTCGAAACTCAGGGTCAGGAAGCCGTCGTTGGGCAGGGCGAAACCTTTCCAGCCGCTGAGTTTGCGCTGGATGCCGTCACCCTTGTCGTAGCCGCCGAAGCGGTAGCCGAGGTTGCCGCCGTCGTCCTTTTCCTTGAGCACGATGTTGATCACCCCGGCGATGGCGTCGGAGCCGTATTGAGCGGCGGCGCCGTCGCGCAGGATTTCGACGCGCTGGATCGAGCTCAAGGGAATCAGGCTCAGGTCGACCGCGGCGGCGCCACGACCATTGACCAGGCTTTGCCGCGTGACGTTGGCGCTGGTGTGGCGGCGCTTGCCGTTGACCAGCACCAGCACCTGATCGGAGGCCAGGCCACGCAAAGAGGCGCCCTGAGCGATGGAACCGGCGAACGCGCCCTGGGGCGATTGCGGATAGCTGAACGAAGGCGACAGGGCCGTGAGCGCGCCGGACAGGTCGCTGGCACCGGTCTGCTGCAATTGCTCGCTGGTCAAGACGTCTACCGGCGCGGCGCTTTCCAGTGCGGTGACATCACTGCGCCGGGTACCGAGCACCACGACAGTGTCCAGGTGATCGGAAGTGGCGGCAGGTTTGGTTTCGGCAGCTATTACAGGCACGGCAAGGCTGCCTAAGACCAGCGCAATAGCGCCGGCCAACGGAGTGCGATGGAACATGAGCAGAGTCCTTAAAAGGTCCGCAGCCCCTGTAGGAGCCGGCTTGCCGGCGATGGCGACCGCATGAGCGATGCGCGCCTTGAGGCCGCATCGCCAGCAAGCCGGCTCCTACAGGGGAAGCGGTGTCACGGAAATTGAGAACAACACAATCCTTTGTAGGAGCCGGCTTGCCGGCGATAGCGTCCTCACTGGCTATGCAAGTCTTGAAGGCCTCATCGCTGGCAAGCCAGCTCCTACAGGGGAAGCGGTGTCACGGAAATCGAGAACAACACAATCCTTGTAGGAGCCGGCTTGCTGGCGATAGCGTCCTCACTGGCGACGCAAGGCTTGAAGACCTCATCGCTGGCAAGCCAGCTCCTACAGGGAGAAGCGGTGTCACTGAAATTGAGAACAACACAATCCTTGTAGGAGCCGGCTTGCTGGCGATGGCGTCCTTACCTGCGATGCAAGGCTCACGGGCCCCATCGCCAGCAAGCCGGCTCCTACAGGAGAGGTGTGTGAACCGGGATCAGAAGCGGCTGGTCACGCTCAGGCCGACGGTGCGTGGGTCGCCGTAGGTGATGACGTATTGACCGAGGGTGCCGTTGGGCCGGCCATGGACCTGGTAGCGACGGTCGGTGAGGTTGTTGACGAAACCGGTGACGCTGAGTTTTTCATCCGGGCTGAACCAGGTCAGGCGGGTGTTGGCCAGGGTGTAATGGGGTTGGGTGAGCGTCTTGTCGGCGCTGCTCTGGCGATCGGCGAGGAAGTATTCCTTGTCGCGAAAACTCACGTCACCACCGGCCACCAGCTTGCCGCCGATCTCCAGCGGGAAGGTGTAATCGGCGCCGAGCGACACCACGTTGCGTGGCGAACGCACGAAGCTGTTGCCGCTGTAGTCACCGGTGACGGCGCCTGTGGTCGGGTTGGTGTTTTTGAAATCGGTGTATTCGGTATCGAGGAACGACACCGCCGCCCGCAAGTGCAGGTAGTCCGTCGGCTGGCCTTCGAGCTCCAGCTCGGCGCCCTTGACCGTACCCTTGGCGCCGTTGGTCAGCGCGGTGGTCAACACCCCGTTGTTGACCGTCAGCAGGTTCACCTGAATGTCCGAATAGTCGTAGTAGAAAATGTTGGCGTTGGCCGTCAGGCGATGGTCGAACCACTCGGACTTGAGGCCGATTTCGTAGGCGTCGAGTTGTTCCGGGTCAACCGTGGTCAGCTGCGCAAGGCTGGTCGACAGTCCGGTGTTGAAGCCGCCGGAACGGAAGCCATGGGCATAACGGAAGAACACGCGCACGTTGTCGTTGATCCGGTATTCCGGCGTCAGGTCGTACGTCCAGGCTTCCCAGGTCTTGTCTTCCTGACGATTGCCGTTGGTGCCGGCGCCGCCCAGTGGCACCAGCGGGCCGTTGGCAGTGGTGCGGGTCAGTTGGGTCAGGTTGAGGTCGATGTCTTTCTTTTCCTGGGTCCAGCGCAGGCCACCGGTGACGCTGAAGTCGTCGGTGAAGTCGTAGGTCAGGTTGCCGAACAACGCATAGCTGTCGGTGGTGTGGTCGAAGTTGAGGTCACGAAAATCGGTGGCGCCGCCGGTCTGGTTCGAGCCGGTGCCGTTCGGTGTCGGGCCGGGCGTGATGATGCGCTGGGCCGAGCTGTCGAGGTCTTCGTGGAAGTAATGCGCACCGGCGAGCCAGCGCAGGGTCTCCTGCTGCGGCGATGCCAGGCGGATTTCTTGCGAGTACTGGGTGTATTTGTTATCGGAAATCGCCGCGCCGTTCACCTCAAAAGGCGTGTAGTCGGCGTCGCTGGTGGACTGGCCGCGGATGTAGTCATAAGCGCTGATTGACGTCAGGGTGTAATCACCCAAATTCCAGTTCAGGGTCAGCGACGTGCCGTCGTGATCAAGCTTGGAGTCCTCGTTGACGTTCAGCGCGGTGTCGCGCCCGTTGGGTCGTTGATAACCGACGTTGTAGTAACGACCGACGGCCAGCGAGCCGTTGCTGCCATCTCCTTTGAATTCGCGGCTGTGGATCTTCAGCAGGGCCTCCAGGTCCGGGTTCAGTTGCGCGAGGAATTGCAGGCGTACGGCTTTCTTGTTGACGTCGCCGTAGGTGTTGTCGTCGACGAGGTTCTTCTGGAAACCGTCGCGCTCTTCGGAATACAGCGCCACCCGTGCGGCGAGTTTTTCATCCACCAGCGCGCCGCCGAGGGCACCGCTGACGATGCGTTCGTTCTTGCTGCCGAAGCCGATGGTGCCGAAACCGTCAGTGTCGAAAGTCGGCTTTTTGGAAATGATGTTCACCGCGCCGGCGGTAGTGTTCTTGCCGTACAGCGTGCCTTGCGGACCGCGCAGAATCTCCACGCGTTCCAGGTCGAACAACGGCCCGCCACCGGCAATCGGTGCGTTCAGGTACACGTCATCGGCGTAGATCCCCACCGGGAACACCGTGGCCGCGCCCGTATCACCGGTGCCGAGGCCGCGAATGTACCAACGCGGCCGGCCATCGCCGTCGGGGTTCTTCGCCGCTACGTTGGGAACGAATGTGGTGATGTCGCCGATATTGCGCACGCCATCGGCTATCAGGCTGGTGCCCTGTACCGCCGACACGGCCACCGGAACCTCTTGCAGGGTTTCTTCCCGGTGTTGAGCGGTGACGGTGACCGTCTTGAGTGAAGGCTCCGTGGTGGTCTTGTCGCTGTCTGCGTCCTTGGATTGCGCCGCCAGCAGCCCCTCGCTGACAGTCCCCCCGGACAGCAGCAAGGTTAACCAGATACTCTTGGTGATTGGATTAAGTTTATGCATGTGAATCTCCCCCGTTAAAGTTTCGCTAATAGGGGTAGAGCAGAGATCGTGCCAGATTATTTTCTAGGGGTTTTAGTTTTGTTAAATAGTTGAAATAAAAGGATTAAATAGTTTTTTGAAGTTGCTGTTAAGGGCGATTTTTAATAAGTGAGTTAGTTGGATCCAGTCTGGCGCTAAGTGCCTGTCGTGGATTCAGCAGAAAGTTGCTTGGCGGGTGTTGCTGGAGCAGCAGGAGTGGGGCGAGGGTGTGTTGCCAGGCGAGCAGTGTGTGTGGCTTGGGGACGGCTTCGCGGGCAAGCCTCGCTCCTACAGGGGTTGTGTGTCGTTCAAATTTATTGTGGTCGACACACATCGCCTGTAGGAGCGAGGCTTGCCCGCGAAGGGGCCCTCACAAACGAAAAAAACCTCAAACCGCCAATCGTGACGTCGAACCAATCACCTTTTCCAGCACGCTGAAATCAATCCACTCACGCACATCGAACCGGCGTGGAATGAAATCCCAGCGATGCAGGAAATCGGTGAAATCCTGCAACGCTTCAATCGAGCGCGCATCCAGGGTTGTGCGCAAACGCCGATGCGCATCTTCACCGTACGCAGCGGCCACCCAGTACTCGCTGGTATTGAGTTCCCGCGCCAAAAAGCGACGGGTTTCTTCCGGATTGGCCCACGCCCATTGCTCGGTGCGCAGCACGGTGTCGACGATTTTCACGCTGGCATCGAAATGCTCGTGCAGCAGGTGCGTGTCCACGGTCAGGGTCCGTGGCGTGCCGTTGTTCGAGCGGATCAACGGGTCAGGGTGCGAGCCGGTATCGACCACCACCTGCAAGCCGAACTCGTTCGCCAGGTGCACGGCGTGCGCACCCTTGAGGAAAATCGCGTCGATGTCGCCGCGCAGCAGTCCGATCAGTTCGTTATTGCGCTTGCTGAAGCGCGTGACACCGAGGCTGACTTCCGAGCCAAAGACATGCTGTTTTTGATCGTCGCTGTAAGTACCGCCGTAGGGGTAATCCACCAGCTCGACATCGGACACCTCCAGGCCTTCAAGCTTGAGGGCGTTTTCCAGTCCGCGCAGGGCCTGGGCGCGGGTGAAATCGATCTGCACGTTGGCCCATTTCGGCAGGCCGAAGCGGCGGTTCTTCAGGTCGCGAATGCTCTTCACGCCGCTTTCCGCAGTGGTCAGGATCAACTGCACCTCGTCGCTCCAGGACAACCCCAATACGCGGGTTTGCACGCCGCTGGCGTAGGCCCAGATCGCTGGAATATTGCCGCCGTGACGCACCGAATTTTTCAGGTGATGGTCGTAATGAGCTTCGCGAACTTCCCGTTCACTGGACTCGCGCAAGGACTGGATATTGGTGCCGAACGGCAGAAAGGCTTCCGCCAGTCGCCCGGACTGCACGGCGATGCCAAGCCCGGTGGGCACCGGGCTGTGGGTGTACCAAAGGGTATCGAGTGGTTTGCTCATAAGGGTCTTCAGTTCCAATCCATGAAATCCGGCGGGTTAGCCAGCCAGTGCGGTGGGTGTTGCCAGCAGTGCTTGCAGTGGCCGTGGATCGATCCAGTCGCGCACGTCGAAGCTTTTCGGGATGAAGCGCCAGCGATGCAGGAAGTGGGTGAAATCCTGCAACGCGGCGATGGCCTGTTCGTCGAGTTCGGTGCGCAGGCGCAGGTGCGCGTCGTCGCCATACGCGGCGCTGACCCAGTACTCGCTGCTGTTGGTTTCCCGAGCCAGGTAGCGACGGGTTTCTTCCGGATGGGTGTGCGCCCATTGTTCGGCGCGCAGCACGGAATCAAGAATGCCGGTGGCCACATCAAAATGCTGGTCCAGCAGGTTCAGGTCCACGGCCAGTGTGCGCGGGGTGCCGTTGTTGCTGCGAATCAGCGGTTCCGGATGCGAGCCAGTGTCGATCACCGTGTGCAGGCCAAACTCGTGGGCCTGCCGGGCGGCACTCGCGCCCTTGAGGAAAATCGCATCGACCTCACCGCGCAGCAGGCCCACCAGTTCCAGGTTGCGCCCCTCGACCCGCTGCGCGCTGACCGGCGTGCCGTTGACGGTCTGCACCTGCGGGTCGCTGAACGTGCCGTCATAATGGAAGTTCACCAATTGCACGTCGCCGACTTGCAGGCCTTCGAGTTTCAGGGCGTTTTCCAGGCCGCGCAGAGCCTGGGCGCGGGTGAAGTCGATCTGCGCGCCGGCCCAGTCCGGCAGGCCGAAACGACGGCCCTTGAGGTCCTTGACGGTTTTGATGCCGCTGTCGGCGCGGGTCAGGATCAGTTGCACTTCATCAGCCCAGGACAGGCCGATGACCCGGGTTTCCCGGCCCTGCGCACGGGCCCAGATCGCCGGGATGTTGCCGCCGTGGCGTACCGAGTTACGCAAGGTGTGATCGAAGTGCGATTCGCGAACCGCTTTGTCAGTGGACTCGCGCAGCGATTGAACCTCGGTGCCGAGCGCGCCGACGGTGTCTTGCAGCCAGCCTTTTTGCACGGCGATGCCGAGCCCGGTCGGGACCGGGCAGCGGGTGTACCAGAGGGTGTCGAGGGCTTGCGTCATCAATGATTCTCCCGCCGCGCTCAGGCGCTGGCCTTCAAGTGAGTTTGCGGTTGGGCAACAGGGCGCTGGTGCACCAGCGGCAGCACTTCCTGACCGATGCGCAGGGCTTCTTCCAGGTGCGGATTGCCGGCGAGGATGAAGGTCGAGAAACCGGCGTCGCGGTATTCCGACAGGCGTTCGGCGATGTTCTGGTGACTGCCTACCAGGCCCACGGTCGGCCCGGGTTTGGCCTTGGCGAAACCGGCCCACAGGTTCGGGCCAATGATCAGGTCATCAAAGCGATCGATGTTCTGGTGGTAAGCCGTTTGCCGTGCGCCACCGACTGAATCGGAACCGCTGGTAAAGCCTTTGGCGACTACGCTGCTCTTGCCGTCGAGCTTGTCGAACTGGCGGCGCAGATCTTTCCAGGCCTGCTCTTCGGTTTCGCGGGCGAAGAGGTCGACGCGCAGACCGAAGCGCACGCTGCGGCCTTGTTTGTCCGCCAGTTCGCGGACGCGCTCGATGTGCGGCTTGAGCTTGTCGATCGGCTCGGCCCAGTTCAGGTAAACGTCGGCATGTTTGGCGGCGACATCCAGCGCGGCATCGGAAAAACCGGAGAAATACACGCCGGGTTTGCGTTCGTTTTGCAAACCATGGGGCAGGGCGCCGTTCTCCAGTTGGTAGATATCGCCGTCGTAGGAGAAACGTTCGTTCTGCCAAAGACCCTGGATGATGTCGAGGAATTCGCCGGTGCGCTTGTAGCGCAGGTCGTGTTCGAGGAAGTCACCGTTGGCCCGCTGACTGGCCGGGTTGCCGCCGGTGATGATGTTCCACTCCAGGCGGCCGCGACTGAGGTTTTGCAGGATGGCCGCTTGTTGCGCGGCATAGGCCGGCAAGGTCCAGGTGGCCTGGAAGGCGATCAGGAATTTGATCCGGCGGGTTTCCCGGGCCAGGGCCGCTGCGGCAATCCACGGCTCCGGGCCGGTGGGCAGCAGGGCGCCTTCGAACCCGGCCAGTTCCGCCGCTTTCGCGACCTGGGCGATGTAGTCGATGTAAGTGAAGTCATCCGGTTCGCCGTTGGGCAAACGCCCCGGTGCGATGTTGCCCGGTCGATAGTCCGGATTGCCACGATTGTGTTTGTCGGTGGTCAGTTGCGGACCATCGGTGCCCAGCGGCAGACGCCAGAAAAATTCAGTGCTCATGGGATGCTCCTGATTCAAGTACGCGTTGCGTCGCGCAGGTGCGAGGACGCCTTGGCAGGGGTGGTTGCAACGGACATGCCATGGTCGGCGGGGTGGGTTTGGGGCCGCAGGGGCGGGGGGATGACGGGGGGAGAAACGGTGTCGGCGGTGGGAGGTGCTGCTGTAGCAGCAGTCTGTCAGCAATGGTTGTTCGGGGTGCAGCAGAGGGTTTTGTGGTGATTTGTAGATCGCTATCGCCGGCAAGCCGGCTCCCACAGGTTTCGTGTACGACGCCAATCCCCTGTGGGAGCTGGCTTGCCAGCGATGGCGGCCTGCCTGACACACCGCGCAATCCGCATCGCCAGCAAGCCGGCTCCTACAAGCGATTGCGGTTTTCGTCACGCCGGCGCTGTGGCGACGATATCGTCGATCGACGCACCCGCTTCGGCGCTGCGCAGATAGGTCTGGTACAACGCCGCATAGGCGCCACCCTGGTCGATCAATTGGCTGTGCGGCCCTTGTTCGACCAGGCGGCCATGACGGATCACTGCAATTCGGTCGGCGTCGCGTATGGTTGCCAGGCGGTGGGCGATGATGATCGCGGTGCGGCCCTCGCACAGTCGGCGGAACGCGCGCTGAATGCGTCGCTCGGTGTGGATGTCGACCGCCGAAGTCGCTTCGTCCAGCACCAGCACTGCCGGGTCCGCGAGGTAGGCGCGCACCAGGCACACCAGTTGCCGCTGGCCGTGGCTCAAGTGCCCGCCCAGCGGCCCGACTTCGGTCTGGTACTGATGCGGCAGGCGTTCCAGCACTTCATCCGCTCCCAGCTCCCGGGCAGCAGCAATCAGCCGGGCATCGTCCGCCTGGGGCGCGGCGAGGCGCAGGTTGTCGAGGATGCTGCCGCTGAACAGCACATTGTCCTGCAGCACCACGCCGACGTTGCGCCGCAGTTCATGCTGGGTGAGGTCGCGGATATCAACGCCATCGAGCTTCACCGCCCCCGACTGCACCTCGTAAAAACGCGTCAGCAACTGCACCAGCGTGCTCTTGCCATGGCCCGACGGGCCGACGATCGCCAGCACTTCGCCGGCCGGAATCTGCAGGTCGAGGTCATTGATCACCGGTGAAGCGCCGCTGGCATCGTAGGCAAACCGCACCCGTTCAAAACTGACTTCGCCGCGGGCCTTGCCCAGGCGTTGCGGGGTGGTGCTGTCGCTGATCTCCGGGCGCGTGTCGAGCAGCAAAAAGATCCGCTGCGCCGAGGCCGATCCGGTGGCGTAACGCTCGAACAGGTCCGACAGTTCCTGCAACGGCCCAAGAAACAGGAACACATAAAACAGGCTTTCCGCGACCTGGCCCACGGTGACATCCGCCTGCGCCAGACCATAAGCGCCCACCAGCAACAACACCGCCATGCCGGCGGAGCTGAGCAACGCGGTGAACGGCGCAAACCAGCTGGATCGCAGGCTGCCGCGAATCAGCGCCTGATTGAAATCATCCAGCAAGCCGCGATAGCGCCGCAGGTTGGGCGCTTGCTGAGCGCATTGTTGCAACATGCGCGCGCCGCTGACGCTCTCCACCAGATGCGCGGTGAAACGGCTGCGGTTTTCCGCGACTTTGGCCCAGTTGTGCTGGGAAATGCGTTTGAAACTCCAGGTCGCCAACACCAGCAACGGCACCGTGGCGGCGAGGCTGAGAAAGAATCGCGGGTCGATCCGCCACAGCATCACCGAAGCCAGGCCACAGCGCAGCAGCGCGCCCAGCAGTTCGGGCGGGCCCTGAATCAGCAGCGGTTCGAGGGCGTCGACATCGCGGTCGGCGCGAGAAATGATCCGCCCGGCCTTGGTCCGGTCGAAGTAGCTGACACTCAAGCTCTGGACATGGGCAAATACGCGCACCCGCAAGTCATTGAGCACACGGATCGCCGCGCTGCCTGCGACAAACTGCGAGACACCGGCGAGCAGGAAACGCCCGAGCCAACTGGCCGCCAATCCGAGGCCGAGCCACAGCACCAGGCGTTCGTCGAGCAGCCAGTGATCGTTCTGTTGAATCAGCCCACGGTCGAGCAACTCACGGACAAACCACGGCCGCAGAAACACCGTGAACACCAGCAGCAGTTCAATGCCGATGACGCCGACAATGTGCCGGCGAATCGGTTTCAGCAGCGGCAACAGCCGGCTGAACATGCTGCGGTCGAGGGCCTTGCGGGCCAGCATTTCTTCGATTTCGATATCGCTCAAGGCCTTGCCGGCGATTGGGTTAGCCATGGTCGATCCCTAGCAGGTCGCGGTAGTCCGGATGGGTTTTGAGTAATGCTTCGTGGGTGCCGTTGGCGGTGATTTTGCCGTCCTGCAGCATCAGCACACGGTCCGCGAGGAGGATGGTCGAGAGCTTGCTGGAGATCACCAGCAACGTGGTGGCCCGGCCCTGATCGCGGCGCAACTGGCGAATGTTGTTCAGCACCTGGCGTTCACTGATCGCATCCAGCGCGCTTGTGGCGTCGTCCAGGCACAGAATGTCCGGCTCGCCAAGCAGTGCGCGGGCCAGGCTCAGACGCTGGCGCTGGCCGCCGGACAAGGTCACGCCGCGATCCCCCAGCGGCGTGGCCAGGCCGTGCGGCAGGCGTTCCAGCACGTCTTCGGCGGCGGCCAGGCGCAAACCGTGACGCAGTTGTTGATCGCTGGCGTCGGGTGCGGTCAGGCGCAGGTTGGCCGCCAGGGTGTCGGAAAACAGGAAGCTTTCCTGCGGCACCACGTGCACCCGGCGTCGCAATTCGTCGAGGTTCAACTGGCGAATGTCTTGCCAGCCGGCGCTGTCCGAACCGATCAGCAGACGCCCGGAATTGATGTCGCTGAGGCGTGGC
This sequence comes from Pseudomonas sp. PDM02, assembly GCF_014852285.1. Taxonomy (NCBI): domain Bacteria; kingdom Pseudomonadati; phylum Pseudomonadota; class Gammaproteobacteria; order Pseudomonadales; family Pseudomonadaceae; genus Pseudomonas; species Pseudomonas sp. PDM02. Next base: position 58,369 of record NZ_JACVBL010000020.1, read on the forward strand.
AACAGGCTTGCCAACAGGCTTTTGCCAGTGCCGGTGGCGCCGACGAGCGCGACGATTTCGCCGGGCTGCACGGTCAGCGAGCAGTCATGAAGAATGTCCAGGCCGCCACCCGGTGCGCTGACGTTGACGTGTTCCAGTTTCAGCCCCAGCGGCGTGTCGGGCAGGGTCGCGTTGCCGCTGCGGATCGCTGCAGGCTCGTCCAGCAGTTGCCAGATCCGTTCGGCGCTGGAGCGTGCGTCGGCGAAGGTCTGCATCACCCGGCCAATGCCTTCGATGCGGAACACCAGGGTGGTGGCGATCAGCAGCGAGGTCACCAGTTCACCGATACCCAATTGCGCGGTGGCCACCAGGTGCGCGCCGTACACCAGAATCCACACATGCCCCAGCGCGACGACGGCCTGGGGCAACGGAATCCGCGAACTGGAATAGGCGAGGGCCTGGCGGGCGTGCTCGGCGAACACCGCCACCTGCCAGGCGAAACGCTGGATGCGGCTGTGTTCCAGACCAAACGATTTGATCACCCGCACGCCGCCGATGCCTTCGCTGAGGTCCTGATTGACCCGGTCGTAGGCCTCGCCGACGGTGCGGTCGAGGCTGACCAGACGCTCGGTCTGACGCACGAAAATCCACAGGCCGAACACCGTCAGCAGCAGCGGCACCAACCCCAGCAGCGGGTTGTACCAGCTCAACAGGCCGACGGTGGCCAGCACCACCAGCGGGGTTTCCACCACCTGGCGCCAGAAGCTGATCAGCGCATCGCGCACCTTGTCGGCATCGCGGGTGGTGCGGGTGATCATTTCGCCCATGCCGTGCTGCCAGTGGTAACCCAGGTGCAGGGTTTGCACCTGCTGCAGGATGCGCTCGCGCAGGCGCGTCAGCAGCTCCTGGCTGAGCACCAGCGACAGCACGCTGGCGGCGTATTGCAACACGCCACGGCCAAACGCCACGGCGAGCATCAGCCACAACCAGTACCAGCCGAGGCTGGCGTCGAGACTGCCATCGGCTTGCCGGACAACCGCGCGGCCGGCGCTGACGTCGTTGACGGCGTGGCCGATCAGCCATTGCTGCCAGACCAGCCCGAGGTTCACCGCGATGTACAACGCCGCCACCAGGGCGAAGCGCCAGGGCATCTCCCGGTAAATCGCCAGGCTGCGCAAGAGAGGATGTTTTTCGATCATGAAAAAGCTCTGTGTGGTGTGCGGACACGATCTCGACCCTGTAGGAGCCGGCTTGCCGGCGATGGGGCCTTTGGATTTTGCATGGGGCTTTAGGGCGCCTTCGCGGGCAAGCCTCGCTCCTACAGGGTTTTGCATTTGTTCAGGTTGAACGCCGAACCTGTAGGAGCCGGCTTGCTGGCGATGGGGCCTTTGGATTTTGCATAGGGCTTTAGGGCGCCTTCGCGGGCAAGCCTCGCTCCTACAGGGTTTCGCATTTGTTCAGGTGGAACGCCGCCCCTGTAGGAGCCGGCTTGCTGGCGATGGGGCCTTTGGATGTGCATCGATTTCGAGGACGCCATCGTCGGAACGCCGCCCGCAGCAAGCCTCACTCCTACAAGGGGAGGCGGTGTCTGGGGGATCACCGTCCGGGGCTGGTCGCGCCCTGTTTTTCCTTGGCGTTGAGGATCGCGGTGTATTCGCCGGGGTCGACGCCGTTGAGGTAGTAGTTGCCGACATGGTGCAGGCGCCAGCGAATCGGGTCGTGGGTGGTGTGGACCCTTGCGTTGCGCCAGAAGCGGTCGAGGTTCCATTTGCTCAGCGAGGAACTGGCGCCAAGCAGGGAGAAAATGTCGCTGGAGATTTTCAGCGACGCCGCGTCGGAGTGGGCGCGGGCGGTGGCCACAGACAGAATCAGCTCGTCCTGCAGTTCCTTGTTGTCCGGGTCCAGTTCGTGCTGATCGAACACCCGCGCCGCGTCGCGCAGCAGCGATTGCGCGCCGCGCAGGGCCACGGCGTATTCGCCGATCTGCTTGATGATGTGCGGCTCCTGATTGGCGTGATCGACGCCGCTTTCCACCCACGGCCGCGCATTGTGATTCAGGTAGTCCACCGCAGCCGACAGCGCACCTTCGGCAATGCCGGTATCGATGGCCGCGTGGAGAATCTGCGGGAAGGTCAACCCGGTGCGTTTCATCGGCCCTTTGCGCTGGGAGACGAAACCTTCGTCGAGTTCGATGTTGTCGAAAATCACTGTGCCGCTGACCGAGTTTTTCTGGCCGAACGCTTCCCAGTCATCCACCAGCGTCAGGCCCGGTGTGTTGCGATTGAGCAGCACCCCGGCACCGCCGTCATCACTGGCGGCGGTCAGGGAAATCCACTCGGCCAGGTAGGAACCGGTGGAGTAGAACTTGCTGCCATTGAGGATCAACTTGCCGTCGGCGCGGCGTTCGACGCGGGTCTTGAGGGCGAATTTGTTCTTGCCGCCGACTTCCGCCAGGGCATTGCCGAAACGCTTGCCGGCCAATACATCGCGAACCAGTCGGTCGCGAATCTCGTCGGAGTACCCGGTAAAAATCCCTCGCAGCATGACGTTGTGGATTTGCAGCAACTGACCGACGCCGCCGTCGGCCACCGAGATGAGGCGCACGGTTTCGACGATGGTTTCCACCGAAGCGCCGAGGCCGCCAAACGCCTTGGGCACGCCAATGGCGGTCAAGCCGCTCTCCGACAACAGCTGCGCCTGACGCCGCGGCAGTTGGCCGTTTTGACTGGCGTCGGCGGCGATCTCGGCAATCTCCCAGGCGATGTCCCTGGCCACGGCGATGGCTTGTGCCTCGCTGTCCAGCAGGCGGATCGGCGCCTGTTCTTGTATCAGTTGTCCGGCGGGGTTGTGTTCGACCTTGCTCATTGCTGTACCTCTGATCATTGATCTGATGATGGCCGTGAACCCTTGTAGGAGCCGGTTTGCTGCGGGCGGCGTTCCGACGATGGCGGCGGATCAAACAACATGGATGTCGCCTGATGCACCGCCATCGTCGGAACGCCGCCCGCAGCAAGCCGGCTCCTACAAAGGGATCGGTGTTTCACGGGCGTTGAAGGGCCTTGAGCAAGTTCTGCGCCAAGGGCTGGAACGCCCGCCCGACAAGGGGTTGGGCGGGGTGGTGTTGCTGGGGAAGCAATGCCGGGGAGGCGACTGCTCGGCCAGCAGCAGTCACCGCGCAATGCTGCTGGCAGGCCAGCAACCAGCGTCGGTTGTTTGCTCGGTGTCAGGCGCAAAGCCCCGTAAACCGGGCGTTTCAGCTCTTGGCACGGGCGCTGCAATAGCTCTGGCAACAGACACTTGCCCAACCACGGAGCTGCCCATGACGCTTGCTGCCAAACAATCCCGACCCGCTGCCCCGGCTGAACTGGAGCAGATCTGGTTCACCCGTTGCCCGGTGCCGACCGCTTCCGGCATCGCCTATAAACTCGGCTGGCTCAGCGAAGAATTCGCCGCTGACGGTCTGCCGGTGTCGACCTTGCAGGAGGCCCGGCAACTGGGGCATCACCACTACGATCACGAGTTGCCGGGCCTGTTTCGTGAAGGCGGCAACGTACCGGCCCTGGCGGCACGCGCCGCTGGTGCGCCGAGTCGCCTGATCGGCCTGACCTGGATCGAAGAGTGGCAAACCATCCTGGTTCGCCCGGACTCCGGCATTCGTCGTCCGCAAGACCTCAAAGGCAAGCGTCTGGCGCTGCCGGCCTGGGGTGAAACCCGCCCCGGCAGCATCGCTCGGGCCATGAGCCTGCACGGCTACAAAGGCGCGTTGAGCCTGGCGGGGCTGGGCTTTGATGACGTCGAACTGGTGGAAGTGGCGCTGCAAAACCAGGAGCAGGCGGCGAATCCTCAAGAGGGCTTGCAACGCCTTTGGTCGGGCCTCGATTACCTGGTGCGCGGTGAAGTCGACGCGGTGTACGTCAAAGGCGCGTCCGCCGCCGATGCCGCGCGGCGTCTCGGGCTGGTGGTGGGCATTGACCTCGACCTGATCGCCGAGCCGCGTTATCGCATCAACAATGGCACGCCGCGCCCGATCACGGTCCACCAGAGCCTGCTGGACAACCATTTCGACCTGGTCGTGCGCTTTCTCGCGCAAACCCTCAGCGCCGCCGATTGGGCGGCGAACAATCGCGAGGCACTAAACGCGATTCTCGAAGAAGAAACCCGCGCCGGCAGTGCCGGTGTCGCCGAAGCCTATCGCGGTGAATTCCACACCACGCTGGCGCCGGACCTGTCGGCACAGCGTCTGGAGTTTCTCGATACCCAGAAAGATTTCCTTTACCTGCACGGCTTCCTCGAACGCGATTTTTCCATCGCCGACTGGGTCGATCCGCGCCCGTTGCAAGCCGCCCATGAACTGTTGGCCAAGCGCCGCGCCTGACTCTGGAGAATTGCCATGACCGTACTCATCAACGAACAACTGATCAGCGAAGAACTGAAGAACTTCATCGACAAGGTGCTGGTCGAGGCTGAAGAAGCCTTCACCGTGTTCCGTGAAACCAACACCATTACCGCCAACGGCACCGTTGGTTTCATCGAGCGCGTACCGGGCCAGGAACTGCTGGTGTCGGTGAACTACGGCGGCCCGTGGAATTACCGCAAGCCGCTGCAAGCCACGGTCACCGACTTCGAAGGCAAGGTGATCTTCGGCAAAGGCAAGGGTGGGTTGGGGCGTTACACCAAACTGTTCCAGCAACATGCCGATGTGACCACCGTGTCCCATGTGCACTCGCCATACCTCGGCGCCTGGGCGCAAACCCACCGCACGCTGCCGTTCCACTACGTGCCGGTGCAGCGTTATCAGCTCGCCCGGGAGTTGCCGGTGTACATCGACCGCCGTCAGCCGGAAGTCGATTTCATCCTCGACAAGATTGCCGAAAACCCCTTCAACCTGGCGATTCTCGAAGCCAACGGCGGCTCCACCGTGTGGGGCAAACAGGGCCTGCGCGCCACCGCCGAATTCATCCTGTTGCTGGAGGAGGGCGCGCAACTGCAATTGCTCGCCGACGCCCTCGGCGGCTCCCGCGCCTATGGCCCTGGCGTGTTGACCCAGCAATGGAAAATGAGCGGCCTGTACGACAAAGCCACCGAGCTGGGCCTGGTGCCAGCCATCGACCGTCGTAGCTAACCCGGAGATTCCCCAGCCACCGCATCCACTGTAGGAGCCGGCTTGCTGGCGATAGGGCCCGAAAGATCGACGCAAGGTTCAAGGGCCTCATCGCCAGCAAGCCGGCTCCTACAAAGGTTGGCGTACACCGCTTGACCTGGACAAAACACAGACCCCCTGTAGGAGCCGGCTTGCTGGCGATAGCGCCCGAAAGATCGACGCAAGGTTCAAGGGCCCCATCGCCAGCAAGCCGGCTCCTACAAAGTTCGGCGTACACCGATTGGCCTGGACAAAACACAGAACCCCTGTAGGAGCCGGCTTGCCGGCGATGGCGCCCGAAACATCGGCGCAAAGCTCAAGGGCCTCATCGCCAGCAAGCCGGCTCCTACAGAGGTGCATTGCCCCTACAAGGAACACACCCATGGCTGTAAAAATTCTCTGGTACCTCACCACCCCCGACGGACCTTATCCGTGGGAACCCGAAGGCCGCTGGACAACCGATTTCGAACATCTGAAACAACTCGCCGTGGCCAGCGACCGTCTCGGTTACTACGGTTCGCTGCTGGGTTCCAGCCCCAACGAAAGCCTCGCTGTCTCGGCCGCGCTGATCGACGCCACGAAACGCCTGCGCTTCCTGGTCGCGCAACACCCCGGTGAACTGTCGCCAGCCGTGTTGGCCAAGTGGGCGCTGACCTTCGATCAATTCTCCAACGGCCGCCTGCTGTTCAACGTGGTCAACGGCAATGACGCCGGCCTGGCCACCCTCGGCGTGCATTACCCCCACGACGAACGTTATGACTTCAGCCTCGAATACTGGCGTGCGTTCCAGAGCTTCTACGCCGGGGACACCTCGGGGTTCGACGGCCAGTACGTCAAACTCGCCCCCCGTTCACCGGCTGCCGCGAGTCATCCGTTGGGTGGCTGGCATCCGCCGAAGCAAAAGCCTGGCATCCCACTGTGGGGCGCGGGCACGTCGGGGCCGGGTGTCGCGCACTCGGTGCAACTGCTCGACGTGTACCTGAGCTTCGCCAACACCCCGCCGAAACTCGGTGAGAAATTCCGCAAGGTCGCAGCAGAAGCCGCGAAAATCGGCCGTGAGCTGACCTTCGGCACGCGCCTGCAAATCATCGTTCGCGAAACCGAGGAAGAGGCCTGGGCCCACGCTGAAAAACTCTTGCAACGTACCTCGTTGCAAACCGCGCGCACGGCCATCGAACGTCAATTGCCGCCCGGTGAAACCCTGGAAACCTTCCACAGCGACGATCCGCAGGTCCAGCGCAACGTCGAGGCCATTCGCGCCGGCCGTTTGCCCAAGGCCCGGGACCTGGAGATCTACCCGAACGTCTGGCTCGGCCCGAGCCTGTTCGGCTTCAACATCCTCGGCCCGGCAGCCGGCACTTACCTGGTGGGCAGCGCCGAGCAGGTCGCCGAGCGTATTCGCGAATACGAAGCGCAGGGCACATCGGCATTCATTCTGTCCGGTTTCCCGCTGATCGATGAAGCGCACCGGGTGGCCGATCTGCTGTTCCCGTTACTCGATCTGGATCACGGTTTCGACGTGCCGCAATTGGGTGTCAGCACACCGGCACCACGGCGTGTAGCAGTGACCGAGCGAGTCTGAGGAGACAGCGATGAACGAATTTTCCCGTCGCCGGTTTCTCGGCAATGGCCTGGCGGTCAGTGGCGGCCTGTTGCTTGGCAGCAGCCTGCTCAGCGGATGCGACAGCGGGGCACAGGTCAGCGGCGCGGCCGCGTTGTCCAGCACCCCGGTGCGCGGCGGTCGCTTGCGGGTCGGCATCATCGATGGCGATCAGTCGGGCAACCTCGACGCGCACAAACCGGTGGGCGGCGGGATCATTCGCGGCTGGGCGCTCTACAGCAAGTTCTGGGAATGGAACACCGACGTCAGCACGCGCCTGGCCCTGGCCGAGTTTGCCGAGCCCAACGCCGACGCCAGCGCCTGGACCATTCGCATCAAACCGGGCCTGGAGTTCCATCACGGCAAGAGCATCGGCGCCGATGACATGCTGTTCTCGATCCTGCGCCTGACCGACCCGAAACTGGCATCGCCATTCGCCGGTCTGGTGGGCGCGATCGACCGCAACGCGTTGCGCAAACTGGATGCGCGCACCATCGAGATCCGCTTCAAGGAAGGCCAGAGCTTTTACCCGCTGGATGAAACCCTGATCAGCTTCGGCGGCATCGTCCCCACCGATTACGACCCCGTCAGCAACCCGGTCGGCGCCGGCCCTTACAAGCTCAAGAGTTTCATTCCCGGCCAGCGCTCGCTTTATCAGCGCTTCGAGAATTACTACAAACCCGGCCAGCCCTATGCCGATGAACTGGAGATCATCGAGTTCAAGGACCAGGTGTCCCGCGCCGCCGCCCTGCGCGCCGGGCAAATTGACGTGGCCAGCGGCGTGCAAGCCGAACACAGCGCACTGCTCAAGGCCGACTCACGGCTGAGGTTGTACGCCTCGCCGAGCACCTCGTTCACCGGGTTCAATCTGAATCTGGCGAAGCAACCGTTTCAGGATCAGCGGGTGCGCCAGGCGTTCCGCCTGTTGGCCGACCGTCGCGAGTTGGTGGACCGCGGCCTCAACGGTTTCGGGCGCATCGCCAACGACCTGTATTCGCCCCACGACCCCACCTACAACCACAGCATTGCCCAGCGTCCCTACGACCTGGAACAGGCGCGTTCGCTGTTGCGCCAGGCCGGGCAGACCGACCTGCGGGTGGAGCTGACCACCACGCCGGGGCCGGGCGTCAACGCGGCGCTGGTGTTTGCGCAACAGGCGAAAAAGGCCGGAGTCGAGATCAAGGTCACCCAGGTCGATGGCTCGGTGTTCAACGGTCCGCAACGGGAAAACTGGCTGCTGTCGCCGGGCTCCACACCGGCCCGGGGTTTTCTCGCGTCGGCGCTGCACAACGATGCGCCACAGGCCATCTACAACCGCAGCAACTTCCACGATGAACGCTTCAGCGCGCTGTACCGCCAGGCGTTGGCGCAACCCGACCTTGAGCAACGCAAAGTGCTGGTGCACGAAGCGCAAGGCATTCAACACGAACGCGGTGGCTTGTTGATCTGGGGCTTCAATGATGTGCTAGACGCAGCATCGGTGCGGGTCGGCGGTTTGCAGCCTGAACAGACCACATTTGCCTCCTGGCGTTTTGATGAATTGTGGGTGAACCATGCCTGAGCCTTCTTGCAAAGAACCCCGCACGCCAGCCTGGCTGTCGTGGTTTATCGGGCGCCTGGCTTACGGATTGTTGACAGCGTGGGTCATCAGCCTGGTGGTGTTCATCGCCACGCAGGCGCTGCCCTCGGACCCGGCCCGGGTGATTCTCGGCCCCGACGCGCCGCTGGAAAGCATCCTCACCTTGCAACGCCAGTTGGGTCTGGACCGGCCGATTCTCGAACAGTACCTGCGCTGGCTCGGGCATGCCCTGAGCGGCGAACTCGGTGTGTCGCTCGACTCCAACGCGCCGGTCGGCAGCATTCTGTTCGGCCGTTTCGGCTACACCCTGGCGCTGCTCGCCGGGGTCATTGCGGTGGTGGTGCCGGCAGCGTTGTTGCTCGGCGTTTCCCTGGCGTTGCGCCGTGACAGTCGGCTGGATCGCTGGAGCCTGTCGCTGCTGATCTTCCTTAAAGCCACGCCGGGGTTTCTGTTGGCCATCGGTCTGGTGCTGCTGTTTTCCATGCCGCACATGGACCTGCTGCCGGCGGTTTCGATCCTCGATCCGGACAAGTCGCTGCTGCGCCAATTGCAGTTCCTGGTGTTGCCGGTGCTGGCCCTGAGCCTGTCGGCATTGCCGTACCTGACGCGCATGGTGCGGGCATCGATGATCGAGGCGCTGGAGTCCGATTACGTGATCGCTGCGCGCCTGCGCGGCATTCCCGAGTGGCGCATCGTCTGGCGCCACACGCTGCCCAACGCATTGATCCCGGCGATTCAAGGCGTGGCGTTGACGCTGAGAACGCTGATTGGCGGCGCGCTGTTGGCCGAGGTGATTTTCAGTTACCCCGGCATCGGCACCTCGTTGAATTCGGCGATCCAGATGCGCGACTTGCCGATGGTCCAGGCCATCGTGCTGGTGATCACCCTCGGCGTGGTGTTGATCAACCTGCTCGCCGATCTGCTGACCGTGCTGCTTACGCCAAAACTGCGCACCGCCCGTCGCGTGACCATGATTCAGCGTAACCGCCGGGGCATTCAGCCGTGGTGGCGACGTTCCCCATCCAAGGCGCCTTGAGAGGTAAAACATGACTGACTCCCGACGTTCGCGCTGGCAGGTCTGGCTGGCGGAACCGCAAACCCGCAAGGGCGCGCTGATCACTGCGCTGGTGGTGACACTGGCGTTGTCTGGCCCGTGGCTGGCGCCGCACAGCCCGACGGAAATGCTTGGTTCGGTGTACGGCGCACCGGTTGGCGCGGCATTACTGGGCTATGACTTTCTCGGGCACGACGTGGTGTCACGCTTGCTCAGTGGTGGCCTCTCGGTGTTGTGGATGTCGGTGGCGGCGGCCTCGATTGCGCTGTTGACCGGTAGCACCCTGGGGTTGCTGGCGGGATTTTCCCGGCGCCGGCTCGACCAGTTGATTACCTGGCTGGCGGACGTGTCGCTGGCCTTTCCCGACCTGATTCTGGTGTTGTTGATCGTCTCCATGCTCGGCCGCGCGCCATGGCTGATTGTGCTGACCGTGGCCATCGCTTTCACGCCCGGTGTGATCCGCCTGGCCCGTGGCAGTGCGGTGGCGGTGGCGGGGCAGGAATTCGTCGAGGCCGCGCAGATGATGGGCTACTCGCGACGGCGGATTCTGTTCAGGGAGATCCTGCCGAACATCCTCACGCCGCTGCTGGTGCATTTCGGCAACATGCTGACCTGGGGCGTCGGCATGCTCTCGGGCCTGAGTTTTCTCGGCTACGGCGTGGCTCCGCCGACTGCTGATTGGGGGCTGATGATCAATGAAAACCAGGCCGGTTTACTGGTGCAGCCGTGGGCGGTGCTGGCCCCGGCGATCCTGATCGGCATTTTCGCCTATGGCACCAATATCCTCGCTGAAGGCATCGGCCGCAGCAGTTCACGGATCGGAGAAAAACAGCCATGAATGCGATTGCCGGGATCGAGTCCCGCCCGCCGGTGAGCACTGCCGGGGTGTTACAGGTGCGGGATCTGCGGGTCGAGTTGGCGGGACAGATTGATGTGCTGTCCGGGGTTTCGTTCAGCCTTGGGGCGGGCGAGATTCTGGGGTTGGTCGGCGAGTCCGGCTCCGGCAAGACGACCCTGGCCACCGCGTTGCTCGCCCATGCCCGGCGCGGGGCGCGGATTGTCGGCGGGCAGGTCGAGGTGTCGGGTCATTCGTTGTTGACGCTTGAGGGCGAAGCGTTGCGCCGGGCCCGTGGCAGCCTGATCGGCTACGTCGCGCAGGACCCGGCGACGGCGCTGAATCCGGCGCTGCGCATTGGCAGTCTGCTGCGCGAAACCCTCGGTGCGCATCAGATTGAACTGGATCGTGCGGCGCAACAGCAGCGCATCGTCGATACCTTGCGTGATGTCGGTCTGCCGGACGACGCGGCGTTTTTGCGGCGCTTCCCCCATCAGCTCTCCGGTGGGCAGCAGCAACGGGTGATGCTGGCGCTGGCGTTTGTCCTGCGTCCGCAGTTGATCGTCCTCGATGAACCGACCACGGCGCTGGACGTCACCACTCAGGCGCACATCCTCGCGACCTTGCGCCGCTTGTGCAAAAGCCTCGGCGTGGCGGCGGTGTACGTGTCCCACGACCTTGCGGTGATCAAGGACCTGGTCGACCGGGTGATGGTCATGTACGCCGGGCGCATCGTTGAAGTCGCTGACCGTGAGGCGTTGTTCACGCGGCCGGCTCATCCGTACACCCGAGGCCTGCTGGCGGCGATTCCCGATGTGGCGCAGCGTCGCGATTTGCAGGCGATCCCGGGACATGCCCCGGCACCGGGGCAGCGGCCGCACGGCTGTGCTTTCGCGCCTCGGTGTTCGCGTCGCACCGCCGAGTGCTCGCAGGCTGAGCCGGCCTTGCACGACCTGTCTTCAGCGCAGCGAGTGGCGTGTCTCGATCCGCATCTTCAGGCCTTGCAGCTAGTTGCCCAGGCGCCGGTGTCGGCTGTCGATGTGCCGGTGGAGCGGGCGCCGCTGCTGGAGATCAAAGACTTGAACGTGGCCTACGATCGACAGGTGTTGTTCGACGTTTCTCTGCGGGTGGCCGCCGGGGAATGCCTGGCGCTGGTGGGCGAATCCGGTTCCGGCAAGACCAGCCTGGCCCGGGCCATCGCCGGGCTCGGGGAAAACGCCGAGGGCGACTTGCATTACGCGGGTGTGCCGCTGAGCTTGTCGGCCCGCCGACGTGACGGGTGGCAACGGCATCAGATTCAATACATTTTTCAGAACCCGTACCGGGCGCTGAACCCGCGACAGACCGTTTACCAGACCCTGAGTGCGCCGCTGGAACACTTCTTCGGCATCAAGGGCAGTGTTGCGCGCCAGCGCGTGGATGCGGTGCTCAAGCGGGTGTCGCTGCCGGCGTCGGTGGCCGATCTGTATCCGCACAGCCTGTCCGGCGGCGAGCGCCAGCGCGTGGCCATTGCCCGGGCGCTGGTGTGTGAGCCGAAACTGCTGATCTGCGATGAAATTACCTCAGCGCTGGACGTGTCGGTGCAGGCTTCGATCCTGGCGCTGTTGCGGCAATTGCAAATCGAAGGACTGACCCTGTTGTTCGTCACCCACGACCTCGGCGTGGTTCGCGCGATTGCCGACCGGGTGTTGGTGCTGAAGCTGGGAAGGGTGGTGGAGCAGGGGGCGGTTGACGATGTGCTGGATCAGCCGCAGGCGGCGTATACGCGTACGTTGCTGGAGAATTCGCCGACGTTGGGCGCATAGTCGGCTTACCGGCAATTCGATGGCGAACGTTATGCCGCCATCGCTGGCAAGCCAGCTCCTACAGGGTTATGGGGTGTACGCCGAAATGCGGCTTGGCACAAACCTGTAGGAGCCGGCTTGCCGGCGATGGCGATCAAACAGACACATTCAGAACTGAACTTTGACAACGACCATCCCATCTGCGCACTAGCCTTGTGTTTCTCCCAACAACACAGGAGGGCAATGGAATGCCCGATCTTCCCCACGCCAACCACCTGCGCGCCGGGCGCTATTCTCAAAGCGGCCAAATCTACCTGCTGACGGCCGTCGTCCAGCATCGCGAGCCCTTGTTCAGCGATTGGCGGACCGGACGGTTGTTGGTACGAGAATTTCAACATGCGCACGTCGGGGATCTAGTTGAATCTCTTACCTGGGTCATCATGCCCGACCATTTCCATTGGCTGGTCGAACTCAAACAGTGCACCTTGCCAACATTGATGCGGGGCACCAAATCCCGCAGTGCACGGATGATCAATGCTCACCTCGGACGCTCCGGGCGTTTGTGGCAAAAAAACTTTCACGACCGGGCGATTCGGCGTGAAGAGGATTTACTGGCGGTGGCGCGTTATGTCATCGCCAATCCGATACGTGCTGGCCTTGTCAGGCGTGTGCACGATTACCCGCTGTGGGATGCCAAATGGCTGTAGGCGCACATTTTTCTGGTGATCGTTAAACCGCCATCGCCGGCAAGCCGGCTCCTACAAAGGCATGGTGTGCATGTTGAAACGTGGCACGACACAACCCTGTAGGAGCCGGCTTGCCGGCGATGGCGTCGGTGGAAACTACGCCACCCGCGCCTTGCGCCGCCGTGCTTCCTCGCGCACCGCCGGGATGATCCAGCGGCCGTAATCGACGGTGTCGTACAGCGGGTCATAACCACGATTGAGGAAGGTGGTCACACCCAGGTCGACGTAATCGAGCAACGCCTGGGCCACGGTTTCCGGGGTGCCGACCAGGGCGGTGGTGTCGCCGTAGGCGCCGACGGCGGTGGCGGTGGGCATCCACAGGGCGCGGTCGTGACGATCACCTTGTGCCGCAGCGGCGAGCAAGCGTTCGGAGCCGGTGCCCTTGATGCGTTTTTGCCAGGGGCTGCCGGCGGCGAACTGTGGATTGGCCTTGATCTGTTCCAGAATCTGCTCCGCCCGCTGCCACGCCAATTCTTCAGTCGCCCCCAGAATCAAGCGCACGGACAGGCTCACCCGTGGCGCCTCCACGCCCGCCGCACTTGCCGCCGCGCGCAGTTTGCCGATCTGTTCGGCGACGCCGCTCAGCGGTTCGCCCCATAGCGCATACAGATCCGCGTGTTTCACCGCGATCTGATAGGCAATGTCCGACGACCCGCCAAAGGAAATCGGAATGTGCGGCTGCTGCAATGGCTTGACCGGCGAGAAGGCGCCCTTGATGTTGAAATACTGCCCCTCGAAGTCGAACGGTTCTTCAGCCGTCCAGGTGCGCCGGACGATCTCCAGGTACTCATCGGTGCGCTTGTAGCGTTCGATCTTGTCCAGCAGGAAGTCGCCTTCCTGGGGTTCGGCGGTGATGCCGGTAATCGCATGCAGGCGAATCCGCCCGCCGCCGGTGGTGTGATCGAGTGTCGCGAAGGCTCGGGCAGCGGCGGTGGGGGCGTTCAATGCCGGACGATGGGCGATCATGAAACCCAGGCGCTCGGTGTGCGCCGCCGCGTAGGCCGCAATCTGCAAACTGTCCGCGCTGCCCGGGCCGCTGGCGATCAGCACCCGGTCGAAGCCTGCGTGTTCATGGGCGCGGGCGTGGTGGCGGATAAAGTCCAGATCGAAATCCGCGCTGCGAATGCCACGGGTCTCGGACCACTGGCGGGGGAAAATCATGCCGACAAACTCAATGGACATGGAACACTCCTGATAGCGATAGGTGCCGCTGCGTTAAAACTGGTAATCCACCTGGGCCAGCAACGTGCGGCCAGGCATGGGTTGCAAAAAGGTATTGGTCGAGCCGGCCAAGCCGCTGACGAAGTTCAGTTCGTTGGTCAGGTTGAGCACCCGCAACGTGGTGCTCCATTGCGGCTGGCGGTAATACACCGCGAGGTCGAGGTTGTACTCGTCGGGGATTTTCACGGTCTTGCTCAGGTTCAAATACCAGCTGCTGGTCCACCAGCCGGACAGCTCGGCGCCGAAGCCCGAGTCAAAGCGATAGTCGACATAACCGCTGGCGGTGTACTCGGGAATCTGCACCGCGTCGAAGCGCCCGGACGGCCGCTGGTTGAGGCTGTTGTTGTCGCCGAACACCGTGCCGTTGTCGGGCACAAACCCGGCCGAGGCGAAACCGGCCTGCGAGGCAAACTCGTTGTAGGCGCTGAGTTTTGACAGGTTGAGGCCGCTGCGCAGGTGATTGTCCGGCTGGTAGCGAAGGGTCGATTCCACGCCCTTGATCACCAGTCGGGCAATGTTGTTATTGCTGTCGGGCGATTGATCCCGCGCCTGCTTGAACGCGGCCAGGGTCATGAACAGTTCGTTGGGCACCGCTTCGATTTTCAGCCCGACTTCGTGCAACACGCTGAGGCTCTGGAAGGCCAGCGGGTTGAGCTGATTGGCACCGGCGCCGCTGCCCCAGCCGAGGCCGTTGGAGAAGAACCCGGTATTGACCGCCAATGAGCGATCGAAGGTGTAATACAGCGTGCTGTTTTCGGTCGGTTTGATGTACGGGCTGACCTGAAACGCGAACAGCCGATAATTGTCGCTGTCCTTGCGCGGATTGCCACCGGCCAGCACGAACGGGTTCTCGATTTCAGCGTCGATCCAGCTGCGGCTGGCGCCAATGTTCAGACCGACGCTGTCACCGAATCGCAGGTTGTGCTGGCTGAACAGGGTCTTGGTGGTCCAGGTGCTTTCGGCGGTGTAGGGCGCCACCGACTCGGCGTATAAACCGTGGCCCGCCGGGTACATCGCCGGCAGATTCAGCCAGCCGTAGTAGTTGGAGAATTGCGCCACGCCGGGCTGGCCGATCCAGGCGCCATTGCCGCCGGCGGGGTTGGAGCCGGTCAGGCCCAGCAAAGTGCCGGGATTCTTGCCCGACGGGTCCTGGGTCAAGTCATAGGCGTTGATGGTCGAGCCGAAATTGTTGTTGGCGGCGATCGACTGGTTGAACTCGCGGCGGTAGATCACCCCGGTGTTGCTGTCATCGCGCAGGGTCAAGCCGCCGAGTTGCACCTCGTTGCGCGAGCGGAATTCGAAGCGGTTATCGAACAGATTGTCCTTGGACTGCACCTGGAAAGAACCGACCGCATCGGTCATGTCTTTGGAGCGCTGGTAGAAGGTGCTGTTGGCCAGGGTGATGGTTGGTGTCAGGTCGGCTTCGACCCGCAGCTGTGTGGTGAAGCGCCGCGAGCTGTTTTCATCCTCGTCGCGCTGGCCGGTTTGTGACGACAGGCTGGTCAGGCCATTGCCCGTCAACGTCGGGTCATACACCCAGCCGCGCAAACTGCCGGGGCTGCTTTGGGTGTTGGGCGAGGCCGTCTGGAAGCTGCCGTTGACCACGCTGTATTGACCTTGTGCGTTGCGCTGTCGTTTGACCCAGCCGAGGGTCGGCGCATCGGCTGCGCCGGACGCCAGCACCGGCGACCACAGGGTGTTGCCGTTCTGGATGATCGGCGTGGCGCGCCCGGCGTAGTACTTGCCGCTGTCCACCAGTTCCTGGTTGGCGCGGTTCCAGCCGTGGGTGATGTTGTAGTCGTAGTAATTGTCGTAGCTGGCGTTCCAGTCGACCCGCACAGTGTCGTTGCGCCAGGCGAGGGCGCCGTAGAACGCGTCGAAGTTGTTGTCGACGTTGTCGTAGAAGTCTTCCTGGCGCTGCTTGGTGATGCTCAGGCGATAGGCGAGGTTGTCAGTCAGCGGCCCGGTGTTGTCGATGCTGAATTTACTGGAATCGCGGGATTCACCGTCCGGCATCCAGGCGCCCAGTTCGCCGCTGAGTTTGGTTTTGAATTCGTTGAAATTGGGTTTCTTGCTCAGGTAATTGACGTATCCGCCACTGCCCGACACCGAACCGTAGGTCACCGAAGACGGGCCGGCGACGATGTCGGCGCCTTCGTAGGCGTTGAAGTTGGCCGGGTGGCGCACGCCGTATGCGCGTTGCCCGTCCTGGAACACTTCGGAACCCTGGGCGCGGAACTGCGGGGCGAGGCCGGCGTTCTGGCCGCCTCCGCGGGTAATGCCGGGGGCGTATTTCACCAGATCATCGGCGCTGCGGATCGAGTCGCTGGCCAGTTGCTCGGCGTTGATCTGGGTGATGGAGCGAGGCGTGTCGAGCACCTTGGTTTCGATGCCGCCATAGACGGACGTGGGTGGCCGGGTGGGCAGCGCGTCATCGTCGGACTCGCTGGCACTCGCCTGGACGGTGACGGTTTGCAGTTGGGTGTCGGCGGCGAAGGTCGGCATCGACAGGGTCGACATCACCGCCATGGCCAGGGCGGAGCGTTTTACGGGCAAACGAAAGGCGATAGAGGGCATGGCAAATGAGCCTCGAGATAAAAATTCATGGAAATTTGTAGGCGTTTCCTGACCCCCCCGACCTTGTAGGAGCCGGCTTGCTGGCGATGGCGGTGGTGGCCGTTATGACGCCATCGCCAGCAAGCCGGCTCCTACAGGGGCGTGGTGTGTCAGTCAGATCGTGTTGCGCCATTCGCCGGCAAGCCGGCTCCTACAAGGATTCGTTCCCGTAGGGCATGTTGTTAGGTGTTACGCCGTGTCTTTCAACCAGAGCTTTTCAAACCGCCAGGTGCTGAACAGCGACTCTTCCGCCGCCGCGCCGCCTACGCGGTTGGCCACGCTGTCGAGCAGGTCGGCGTAGCCCCAGATCAGCATGCCGCCGCGTTCGTACTGGATCTGTTGAACCTGATGCACCAACGCTTTGCGTTTCTCCAGATCGGGCTGGGCCATGGCTGCCAGAAACAGCTCGCTGAACTGCGCATCCTTGAAGTGCGTCTTGTTGGCCACGGCAAACGGCGCGTCGGTGTGGATCGCACTGGCCAGGAACGGCGCGCCGATGCTGCCGCCGGTGCTCAAGGTCCAGTCGGTGCGCAGCGGTCCCTGAAACGTGGCCAGGTCCACTTGCTTGACCTTGAGCGTGACGCCAATGCGCTTGGCCTGTTCGGCCAGCACCAGCGCCGACGTCAGCCCCGGCCCCGGCGTGGTCACCAGTTCCAGTTCAAGGTTTTCGCAGCCGGCCTCCTTGAGCAATTGCGCCGCGCGCCGCGGATCGTGGGGACGCGGCCCGAGCGTGTGGTTGAAGGTCGGATCGCTCGGCGCATACAGGTCGTTGGCCACGCGGCCCTGACCGTTGAGCGCCCGGCGCACCAGTTCTTCGCGATCCGCCAGCAGGCGAAAGGCCTCGCGCACCCGTGGATCGTTGAACGGTGGCTTGTCGAGGTTCATGTCGAACGACAACCAGTTGCCGGTCACCGATTTCAACACCTTGAGCCGAGGGTCGTGCTGCAGCACTTCCAGCTGTTCGGTGGGCATCACGTTGGCCATGTCGATCTGCCCGGAACGCAGGGCTGCCAAGCGCGAAACCTGATCCTTGAAGTCGATGATTTCCAGCTCGTCGGCGTAGGGTTTGCCGTCCTTGTAGTAGTTCTCGAAGCGGGTGAACAGCGAGCGCTGGCCGGGGGTGAAGCTTTTCAGTTTGTAGGGGCCCGCGCCCACCGGATTGCTCACCGGGTGATAGTCCACCGGCACGATGCCACCGAAGTTGACCCAGGTTTCCGCCAGCGGCATATAGCTGCGGCCTTCACGGAAGTTCAGGCGCACGGTGCGCGAGTCAAGCTTGACCAGGTTGTCGCGGTCCACCCAGTGCAACAGCGCGGCATAGGGCGAGGCCAATTGCGGGTCAGTGAGGCGACGGATCGAGAAGATCAGGTCATCGGCATCGATGGTCTTGCCATGGTGGAATTCCAGCCCGGGGCGCAGGCGTAACGTCCAGCTGCTGGCGTCGGCATTCGGCTCGGCGAACTCGGCGAGGGCCAGGCGCGGCTGCATCTGTTCGTCCCATTCCCACAGCTTGCTGTACAGCGCAAAGCCCCGAACGATGCCGCTGCCGATGGGTTTGTGCGCATCGAGGTTGCCGCTCTGGTTGCCGTCGAGAATCCCCAGGCGCAGGCGTCCGCCATAACGCGGCTGATCGTCGGCGGTGGCAATCGCCGCCGCCGTTTTTTCGCCGCTCGGGCCACACCCGGCGAGCAGGCCGCCACCGAGCAGCAAACCGCCGCCAAGCAGTGCGCTGTGACCGAGAAAATCCCGGCGACTGAACAATGAATGATCCTCGCTCATGGCATCAGGCTCCGGCCGGGCCGTTGGCGGAACGCAGTTCCAGCGGCGCCGGCAGCGGGCGGCTCAGCTCGGCGCGTTCGCCGCGAAAGTGCGGCAGGATGTGCTCACCCAGGCGATAGGCTTCTTCGAGATGCGGGTAACCGGCGAGGAAGAACAGGTCGATGCCGATGGCGTTGTACTCGCGAATCCGCGCCACGACATTTTCATAACTGCCCACCAACGCGCAGCCCGGCGGAATACCGATGTAGCCGAAGCCGGTCCATACATTCGGGTGGATGAAAAAGTCATCGAAACTCTGGGTTTCCGTCTTCTGCGCGAACTCGTTTTCATAGCTGAGTTTGCGCGCGGTGCGCAGCCCGGCATGCGCGGCCACGGCCTTGACCGCGCCCCTGGCGATGCCTTCATCGAAGAAGCGCCTGGCTTCGGTACGCGCCAGTTCCTCGGTCTCGCGGGTGATGACGTCAATCGACAAACCGAAGCGAATGTCGCTGCGTCCGTATTTCAGTGCGCGCTCGCAAATGTCGGCGATCAGCGCGGCAATCTCGTTCGGGTGCTCGGCGCGCATCAGGTAGAAGTCAGCATGTTTGGCGGCGAATTCCCGGGCGGGGATCGACGAGCCGGCGGTGCAGATCAGCGGCAGCTCGGCTTTCTTCAACGGCCCGCGCAGGCCACCGCCCTCGGCCTTGTAGAATTTGCCCTCGTAGTGGAAATTCTCGTTGTGCCAGTAACCCTTGACCACGTCCATGAACTCGATGGCGCGCTCATAACGCTCATCGTGATCACTGAAATCGCCGACCTGGCGCTGAATCGCATCCGAACCGCCGTTGATGATGTTCCACACCAGGCGGTTGCCGGTCGCCCGTTGATAGGTCGCGGCCTGCTGCACCGCCACCCACGGCGTGTAGTGGTAGGGCTGGAACGCGGTGACGAATTTCAGCGTGCGGGTTTCCCGGGCCAGCAGCGAGCAGACCGTCCACGGTTCCTCGCCGGAGGGCGCGTTGACCATCAGCGCACCGCCGAAACCGTTGATCTCGGCAGCCTTGGCGATCTGCCCGAGGTAGTCGATGTAGGTGAAGTGATCGCCGACGCTGAACCCCGAGACGGCGCCGGTGCTCGGGCCGCCACGGTGCCAGTCGCCACGGTTGCGCGGGTCGCCGGGGAGGAATTGGGTTTCGCCATGCAGGGGCAGGCGGGTGAAAAATTCAATACTCATGTCGAAGGCTCCGTCTTACTGCACGCTGGGGCTGCAGATCGGGGTGATGGGCTGGTCGTTGATGACCTTGTGCGCGAATGGCACCGAGTCCTTGAGCGAGGCGTTGACCGTTTCGCTGTGGCCCAGCCCTTTGTAGAGATGGCCTTCAACCACCGAGCCGGTCTTGCAGGCGTCCTGCATCAGCGCGACCTGTGTCGAGGCGGCCGGGGTTTTGTCTTCGGCGCCGGTGCCGATGAAGATCGGCTGGGCCAGTTTCAGCGTCGGGTAGGAGACCTGTTTTTGCCACGCGGCGAGCTGGTCGCCCTTGTAGTCTTTCTTGGCATTGGCCGGGGTCAGGCCGACGCCGACCACATCGCTGACCAGCGCTGCCAGGCAACTGGTGCGCGCTTGTTCGAACAGCGGCAGGGCCTTGTCGGTGTAGAAATCCTTGGGGTTGATACTCGGGTCGTATTGCTGGGCCGCGAGCAGGGTGTAGAAGCCATAGGCGAGGGACGCATCGACTTTGTTGACGTCCTGTTCACCGACGTTTTTCGCGCCGACGGTGTAGATAACACCGGTGCCGATGCTGCCTTTGACACCAAGGTCCGGTGCATAGGTCGGTGCATACGCCGCCGAGGCGAAGGCGCCCGCGCCACCTTGGGACTGACCGACGATCAGCACTTTGTTGGCCAGCCCCGGAACGCCCGCAACCACGGCTTTTGCTGCGTCGAGAATGCCGTAGGCGGCCATGCGATTGTTCAGCAGCGGGTGACCGCCGGGGACGCCGAGGCCCTGATAGTCGGTGGCGACGATGGCATAACCTTCATCCAGCCAGCGGCTGAGGTATTGCACGTCACGGTAGGAGCGACCTTGCCAGGACGGCGCGCACACATCGGCCACACCGACCGTGCCATGCCCCCAGCTGGCAACCGGCCAACCACCGGCGGGCGCCTTGCCTTTGGGCAGGAACAACGTGCCGGAGACCACGATCGGCGTCTTGTTGTCGATGCCATCGGTGGAGGTGTAGAGAATCCGCTGCGCGCTGGCGGCGTTGGGCAGGCTCAGGGTTTTTTCCAGCGGCTCGCTGCGCAGCAGTTTGCCTGGCGTGGCCGGGATCACCTCTTGCCAGGTGTAGAACGCCGAGACGCGGCCATCGCCCTGCTGCGGGTCGGGTTTGGGGGCGTGGGCACCGGCAGCCATGGCACTCATGGACAGCGCCAGGACGCTCAGACCGAAAACGAATTGTTGCGGCAGTTTCATCTGGATTTCCCTATTCATGGATTGTTGCTGACCTGGCCGCGCAGGGCCGGCCAGTAGTCGGTGAGTTTCAGATCGATCAGCGCCTGGTTGGTGAAACCGGTGGCCAGCGAAGGGGTGATGTCGTAGGTATCGCGAATCAGGTGGTTGGCCAGCGCATAGGCGGTGAGTGCCTGATAGTGGGCCTTGAGTTGCTGGTCGCTTTTCGGCGCCCAGCGGTCTTTCCAGGCCACGGGATCGTTCTGGTCGTCGCGGCGCAGTACGCTTTCAGCGGTGCCGGCGCGGGAGGAGAGTTCGTAGTAGGCGTCCTGGTTTTGTTCCTGGGAGATCCACCAGGCGGCTTTGATCCAGGCGGTCGCCAGCAGTTGAGTAATGTCCGGGTGCTGCGCGACAAAACTGTCGGTGCCCCAGAGGTCGGAGACCAGACGCCAGTCGTTGGCGCCTTGCTTGGTCGACCAGATGATCTTGCCGACACCTTTGTCTTCCAGCGCATAGGCTTCGCTGAGCAATACGGCCGCATCGACTTTGCCAGCGGACACCGCTGCGGCGCCGACTTGCGGATTGAGGTTGGCGATCTTGAAATCGTCGAGCTTCAGGCCCTTGCTGGCGAGGAAGTTGCTGAACGCGAACTCCCACGGACGACCGCGATGCAGGGCCAGGCGTTTACCCTTGAGGTCGTCGATGCTGTTGGCGCTGGAACCGGCGGGCACCACCAGATAGATGTTGTTGCCGCTGCCACCGGGCACGATCAGCTTGCCCGGCACACCGCCCGCCCCGGCAATCACGGAAGGCAGGTCGCCGCGCACGGCAAAGTCGATGCTGTTGTTGCTGAAGCCTTCGTTGATCTGCGGCCCGGCGCCGGCGTGGGGCAGGGCGATCCAGTCGAGCTTCACACCGCGCTGCGCCAGCTGCTGTTCCAGCCAACCGTCCTCGATCACCCGCCCGGCGATCCCGCCGAATACCGGTTTGCCACCCTGCGTATACGCGACGATAGCGATCTTCACCGACGCCGGTGCCTGTCCGGCCAGCGCCGTGGCACTGAGCAGAAACCCGGTCAAGGCGACCAGGCTGTTGCGCCAGAAACGTTTCATTGAACTCTCCCTAAATGGCTATTGGCGAAACACGGTCTTTGTAGGAGCCGGCTTGCCGGCGATCTGGCCTTCAAACCTTGCGGCGTTTCTGCCGACGCCATCGCCGGCAAGCCGGCTCCTACAGGGTTTTGCGGTGTCCGATGCTGCTGCGTTGTGAACACAGTCCTTGTAGGAGCCGGCTTGCTGGCGATAGGGCCTTCAAACCATGCGGCGTTTCTGAGGACGCCATCGCCGGCAAGCCAGCTCCTACAGGGTTTTGCGGTGTCCGATGCTGCTGCGTTGTGAACACAGTCCTTGTAGGAGCCGGCTTGCTGGCGATAGGGCCTTCAAACCATGCGGCGTTTCTGAGGACGCCATCGCCGGCAAGCC
>NZ_JACVBL010000021.1:0-59819 GCF_014852285.1 Pseudomonas sp. PDM02
AGCACAAGGTCGGCAGCCTCGCGCTTGAATTCAGGAGTAAAGGAGCGGCGTTGTTTGGTCATCTGACACCTCGATCTGGCGAGCATTCTCGCCTAAATGGGTGTCCGGTTTCATTAGACCACTACACTCCTCATATCGTCGCGCAAAGCGGTCCCAGGAGCAGTTTGAGATTGAGCTGTCGCGCTTGACTCAGCAGAGCGCTAGGTTGAGTAGAGCTTCCGCTCAGTCGGGCAATGTCATGGCTGACTTGTTCATCCATACGCATGTTTCTCGTCAGGCTTTACAGCCGGCAGATGAGGCAGAGCTGCGAGACCAGGCGCGACTGATGGCGGACACGCGTTTGACGGACAACAAAAAGCAAATGCTCATGCTGCGAGCTTCTGGCTACAACCAAAGCGAAATCGCCAAAGCCATGGGGATTAGCCGTCAAGCTGTATCGAAGGCTCTGGCTTCGATTCCTTCTGTTTTTCGTCTCGATTCCGTGCCAGAACATCTAGCTCATTGACCAAGTCTTCAGCACGCAAATGAGTGTAGCGGCGGAGCATTTGCATCGATTTGTGTCCGCTGATGGCTGCTACCTGCTGATCGCTAAGGCCTCCCTCTACAAGTCGGCTGACTGCCTCATGGCGCAGGTCATGAAATCTAAAGTCAGGCAGGGCAAGCTTGTTCTTCAACTGACCCCAAATCTTGGTGAAAGCATACGGCCGGCGTTTCCCGTCCTTCCCTGGTTCGCCAAAAAACACCAAATTGCAGTCGATTGGGCGCACCGGGTTGTTCATCGCGGCTTGGAACGCTTCTGTTGCGCGTTTGCTCAGGGGGACGGTGCGGGAAGCATCGTTCTTCGTGTCTGAGAGGCGTATGACACGCTTTGCCAGATCGACTTGAGGGCGACGCAAGGAAGAGATCTCGGACGAGCGCATACCTGTCTCAAGAGCAATGCGAACGATCCATCCCAGCATCGGATTGCTGTGCGCGTTTACAGCCGCGAGCAAGCTCCGTTCTTCGTCTGGTGAAAGGCGGCGGTCTCTACCTTCACCGGGGCTTGGCTTGCGAATGTTCAGCAACGGATTGAACGTAAGTCCTAACCCCCATTCCTGAATGGCCACCGTATACAGGTGGCTCAACAAGGCCAATTCGAGGCGAACGGTATTGTTGCTGATGTTTCCATCGCGTCCCGGCTCGCTCAGGCGCTTGTCGCGGTAGCCAGCGATGATTTCAGCGGAGAGGGCTGCGAGGGAATACTTGCCTAAGTGCTCGATGAGCTTCTTGGCTTTGTTGATCTCGCCACGTTGGGTTGTTGGCTTTTTGGTAGGGGTAATGTCACTCAGGTATCGCTTCAGGGCTGCTTCCAGCGTCATGCGCTCGGAGCCGCTGCGCTGGATGTACACACCTCTGACCATTTCGTCTTCGGTACGCCGCGACCAGTCTTCCGCATCACGCTTGGTGCGAAAGGTTTTGGCGACGGTGGGCCAGCCAGTTTTGCGAATGAGTGCCTTCCAGGTGCCGGAAGGGGTCTTTACGAGAGTTGCCATGAGAGGGTGCTCCTAGGCGGCTGGCGAACCAGCACTGTACCTAATTTGTACCCTTGGACCATAGGACTGTATCTGCGGTGGTCCATCCAGAAACACGAAAGCCGCGCAATGCGCGGCTTTGAGTATGGTGGGCCCACACGGACTTGAACCGTGGACCAAAGGATTATGAGTCCTCTGCTCTAACCAACTGAGCTATAGGCCCTCAGTAGGCCGCGGATTATAGCGACGGTTTCTCGGCTGTGCTATCCGAAAAATCCGATACGGCTATACGAAGAAACGTCGCGGCGAATTCGTCCGCCCGCAATGGCAAGCTGACGATGTAGCCCTGAATCTGTTCGCAGCCTTCTTCGGCGAGAAATAGTTGCTGCGCCAGTGTCTCGACGCCTTCGGCTATCACGGTGAATTGCATGCTGCGGCCCAGCGCGATGATGGCGCGAACGATTGCCGCATCGTGGGGATCATCCGGCAGGCCGCGGACGAAAGACTGGTCAATCTTGAGAATATCCAGCGGCAGGCGTTTGAGGTAGCTCAGGGAGGAATAGCCCGTGCCAAAATCGTCGATGGCCAGCTGCACGCCCAGGTGTTTGAGTTGATGCAGCACCGCCAGCGCTTCCTCGGCCTGGCTCATGATGAAGTTCTCGGTAATTTCCAGTTGCAATAAGCCGGGCTGAAGACCGTTGTCCTTGAGCAGTTGTTCGATCCGGCCGAGCAGGTTGGGTTGACGCAGTTGTGCGCCTGCGAGGTTGACCGACAGCGGGCCGAGGCATTCATAGGTCTGATTCCATTCGTACATCTGCCGACATGCGGTCTCGAGCACCCAGTCGCCGATTTGCAGGATCATCCCGTTCTCTTCGGCCAGCGGAATGAAGTGCTCTGGCGGCACGGCGCCGAAGGTCGGGTGATGCCAGCGGATCAGCGCTTCGGCGCCGACAAGGCGATGGTCCTCCAGGCTGATTTTGGGCTGGTAACACAGGGACAGCTCATTGCGCTCGATGGCACGGCGCAGCTCGTGCTCCAGTGCGACGCGCTCGCTGGCCTGGGCGGTCAGGTCGCGGGTATAGCTTTCGACCCGGTTGCGGCCCTTGGCCTTGGAGCGATACATCGCCGCGTCGGCGTTTTTGACCAGCGTGGCGACGTCACAGCCGTCCTTGGGATACAGGCTGGTGCCGATGCTGGCGCTGATGAAGAACTCATGCTCGCCCGCCTGGAATGGCGCGCTGAAGCAGTTGAGCAACTTGGTTGCGATATTGTCGGCGTCGGTGGATTGCTGCAGGCCTGGCAGCAGGATGATGAACTCGTCGCCGCCCAGCCGCGCCACGGTGTCGATATCGCGCAACTGCTCCTTCAGACGCACGGCGATGCCCTTGAGCAGCAGGTCGCCGACCGGGTGGCCGAGGCTGTCGTTGATGTGTTTGAAGCGGTCCAGATCGAGGAACAACACCGCGCCCTGGCCGCCGTTTTCCTGCTGGTTGTTGAGTGCGGTCAGCAATCGGCTCTCGAACAGCGTACGGTTGGGCAGGCCGGTGAGCGGGTCGTGGTGCGCCTGATAATCGAGTTTGGCTTGTGCGTGCTTCAGGCTGGAAATGTCCGCGAACACGGCCACAAAGTGGGTGATGAACTTGTCGCGGTTGCGCACGGCGCTGATGGTCAGCCAGCTCGGGTACAACTCGCCGTTTTTGCGCCGGTTGGAAATCTCGCCCTGCCAATGGCCTTCGGCGGTCAGTTGATGCCACATGGCGGCGTAGAAAGCGCTGTCGTGCAGGCCCGAGGCAAGCAGGCGCGGGGTGTGGCCCAGTGCTTCACTTTCGCTGTAGCCGGTAATCTCGGTAAACGCGCGATTGACCGCGCTGATGTGTTGCTGCGTGTCGGTGATCAAAACCCCCTCGGCGGTGCTCTCGAACACCGTCGCGGCTTGTTGCAGTTTTTCCTGCATCAGATGTCGCTCGGTGATGTCCCGGGCGATGGTCAGCATGCAGTCTTCATCGCCGATCGGCAGCGGCCGGCTGGACACCTCGCAGAGGCGGATCTGCCCGTCGCTTCGGCGGATATGGCAACTGAAGTCACGGACGAAACCGTCCCGGTGCAGCAGGTCGAGCATCTGTTTGCGTTCGTTGAGATTGACCCAGATCCCCAGCTCAAGCGCCGAACGATCCACCGACATCGCACTGTTGAAGCCGGTAATGCGGCTGAAGCCTTCGTTGACCTCCAGCAGCAAGCCATCGCTCTGCCGGGACAGCAGCAAACCGTCGGGGGACGCGTGGAAGGCTTTGGCGAATTTTTCTTCGGACGTTTGCAGCTGTTGCTGGGTTTCCTTGAGCTTGCTGATATCGCGCACAACCACCACCAACGCCGGGGTCGTATCGAGATCGAAAGGTTCGGCGGAGATCAGGCCGGTAAACACTTGGCCATTGCTGCGGCGAAAGGGCATCTCCAGGTTACGGATACTGCCGGCCTGCAAGCGTTGCAACAGACCTGGCCCAACGCCGGGTATGCCCCAGATGTTCAGGTCGGTGGCGGTCTGACCGATGACTTCCTCGGCTTTGAGACCAATCTGCTCCTCGAACGCTTCGTTGACCTCCAGCAGGCAGCCATCCGACAACCGCGCAATGACCAGAATGTCCGGGCATTGCTGGAATACCGAGGCAAACTTCTGCTCCGACAGGCGCAACGCCTCTTCGGTGCGCTTGGTTTCGCTGATGTCGATCATCAGCCCGCGCATCACCGGCTCATGACCGTGCTCGATCAGGCTGACGATGTCGCGCACCCACAGGCAACGGCCGTCAGCGGTGATGACCCGGTAATCGAGGCTGTGATCGCGCCCGGCCAAGACTTCGTGATCGCAGAAGGTCTGGGCGCTAGTCAGGTCGGCGGGGTGGATGATGTTGCGCCAGAACCCCGGAATCAGCCAATGGGACAGGGGATAACCAAGCAATTCTTCGGCGTGGGGTGACACATAGCTGTAGGTGAAATCGGTGATCCGCGCTTCCCAGGCAATGGCCGAAAGGCTCTCCACCAGCCCGCGATAATGGTATTCGCTGCTGCGCAGTTCCTGTTCCAGGTCGACGCGGCGGGAGATTTCCGAACTCAGTCGACGATTGATCCGGATGACCACCGCCAGCACGGTGATCAGCAACAGCAACCCCGGCAGGCCGTAAACGATCAGATCGGACCAGAAGGTTCGATGATCGAGGACGTTACCGACCCAATGTTCCTGGATGGCGCTGATTTCTGCCGGTGTCATGTCTGCCAGGACTTTGTCGAGGATGCCGACCAGAATCTTCTTGTTCTGAGGCACGCCCATGGCCAGTTGATATCGATAGGGCGTCTCGCCGCTGACATAGAGCCCATCGAGCTTGAGTTGGCGCAGGCTCCAGACGCTGGAAGCGAGATCGCCGACCACCGCGTCCACTTCATCGGTCGCCAGTGCCTGCAAGGCCGAACTGACGTTGGGCATGCCCACAAGGTTCAGGTCGGGGTGATGAGTGCGCAGCAGTTCATGAGGCGCGTAGTTTTCCACCACGGCGATTTTCAGACCGTACAACTCTTCAAGCTTGTGCGGTTGAGCGCCTCCGACGTGGGCAAGAATGACGATCGGAAAGTCGAGGTAGGGGCGCGTAAACGCCAGGTATTTCTGACGCTCCGGGGTCGACATGATGCCCGGCAACAGGTCCAGTTTCGCTTGTCTGGCCTGCTCAAGCACAGCCGTCCAGCTCACAGGCTCGATGGGAGTGAGCTTAATGGCCAAGCGTTGGCGAATCAGGTCGATGTAATCCGCCGCAAGGCCCTGATAGCGGCCCTGATCATCACGAAACTCAAAGGGTGGCCATGACGCATCGACACCCAAGCGTAAGTCAGGGTGGGCCGTCAACCAGCTACGTTCTTCGTCGGTCAGAGTCAGCGCGCCAGCCGTTGCGGTCCAGGTCATCAGCGACAGCAAAAAAAGCACGGTCGGCAGTCTGGGCATAACGGTCTCGTTATGGCTCGGGGGAATGTTTCGAGTGTAGACGGGCAATTCGGCGGGAGGGAAGTGCGGGGGATTTAATCTGCATAAAGCAAAACCCCCGGCCTGGGCCGGGGGTTTTGTAATCACTCGTCGAGGAAGGAGCGCAGATGCTCGCTTCTCGTCGGGTGGCGCAGCTTGCGCAGCGCCTTGGCTTCGATCTGACGAATCCGTTCACGGGTCACGTCGAACTGCTTACCAACCTCTTCAAGCGTGTGGTCGGTATTCATGTCGATACCGAAGCGCATGCGCAGAACCTTGGCTTCACGGGCAGTGAGGCCGGACAGGACTTCGCGAGTCGCTTCTTTAAGGCTCTCAACGGTAGCAACATCGATTGGCGACTGCATGGTCGAGTCTTCGATGAAGTCACCCAGATGGGAGTCTTCGTCATCACCGATCGGGGTTTCCATGGAGATCGGCTCTTTAGCGATCTTCAATACCTTGCGGATTTTGTCCTCAGGCATTTCCATGCGTTCGCCCAGCTCTTCCGGGGTCGGTTCGCGACCCATTTCCTGCAACATCTGCCGGGAAATACGGTTGAGCTTGTTGATCGTCTCGATCATGTGCACCGGAATACGGATGGTGCGGGCCTGGTCGGCGATCGAGCGAGTGATCGCCTGACGGATCCACCAGGTGGCATAAGTCGAGAATTTGTAGCCGCGGCGGTATTCGAACTTGTCTACCGCTTTCATCAAACCGATGTTGCCTTCCTGGATCAGATCGAGGAATTGCAGGCCACGGTTGGTGTACTTCTTGGCGATGGAGATCACCAGACGCAAGTTCGCTTCGACCATCTCTTTCTTCGCGCGGCGGGCCTTGGCCTCACCGATCGACATGCGACGGTTGATGTCCTTGATCTCGGCGATCGTCAAACCTGTTTCGGTTTCCAGCGCGGTCAGCTTCTGCTGGCAACGAATGATATCCGGCTGCAGGCGACCAATGGCTTCAGCATATTTGCTTTTGCCTTTGGCCAGAGCGTCGCTCCAGCTTTCGTCAACTTCGTTGCCCGGGAACTGGCGCAGGAAGTCGGCACGCGGCATACGGGCATCACGCACGCACAATTGCATGATCGCGCGCTCTTGCTGACGCAGACGATCCAGGGCACTGCGAACACGCTCGACCAGGCCTTCGAATTGCTTCGGCACCAGTTTGATCGGCATGAACAGCTCAGCCAGGGCCAACAGTTCAGCGATAGCTGCCTTGTTGTTGCGACCGTGCTTTTTCAGGGCCTTGCGGGTGATTTCCATCTGATCAGCGACAGCGCCAAAACGCTGTGCGGCGATGATCGGATCCGGACCGCTTTCGGCTTCTTCTTCGTCATCCGAAGCTTCGGCGTCATCGTCGTCGGTATCGTCGTCCGCTTTCACGGCTTTCGGATCGACTGGCGGCGGCACTTCTGCAGCAGGCGGCGCAATGCCGTCGTCCGGGTCGATATAACCGCTCAGGACGTCGGACAGGCGGCCACCTTCGGTGGTGACGCGAGTGTATTCGGAGAGAATATGGTCAACCGTGCCAGGGAAGTGCGCAATTGCGCCCATCACTTCGCGGATGCCTTCTTCAATACGTTTGGCGATTTCGATTTCGCCTTCACGTGTCAGGAGCTCTACCGTACCCATTTCGCGCATGTACATGCGCACCGGGTCGGTGGTGCGACCGATGTCGGTTTCGACCGCTGCCAACGCTGCTGCTGCCTCTTCGGCCGCGGCTTCGTCGGTATCGGCGTCGGCCAGCATAAGGGAATCCTTATCTGGCGCAACCTCGAATACGTTGATCCCCATGTCATTGATCATGCGGATGATGTCTTCCACCTGTTCCGGATCTGAAATATCCTCCGGCAGGTGGTCGTTGACCTCCGCGTAAGTCAGGTAGCCCTGCTCACGACCAAGTGTGATCAACTCTTTGATACGAGACTGCTGTTGCGCTTTTCCGGACATAACACCCTATCCACTGAAGGTCTTGGCGGGCAAAAAACAAGCCGAGGATTATACCTGAGCTATGACCTCACGCGCCAGTTGAGGTCGGGTTTGGTACAGTCATATTGCGTTTTAATAGGTCGCGCATCTGATTTGCGATCTGATTTGCTTCCTCTGCGGTCAATCCCGGCTGTCTTGCTTTTCTGATAAGTGCTTCCAGGCTATCGGTGTGTTGACCGGCTGATAGCCTAGTAATGGTGTCTAAAAACTGTTGTTCAAGGTTGCCGCCTTCAATCAGCCATTCCTTTTCCGCCAATGCTTTGAGAAGACGTCCCTGCTCCGTCCCGTGCCAGCGGGCCATTAACTGAATTGAGTTTAGCTTAGGATTTTTTTGCACGGCCTCGATAAGGGCCACCAGCAATTGCGCGTAGGTGTTGCTCTCATTGGCGAAGTGATCGGCGGTTTCTACCCTGCCAGCCAGTTCCGGATGATGAATGAGCGTGCGAAGCGCAATCAGGGTCGGGGCTTCCACGGCAATCGGTGTGCGCGGGGCGCTTTGTTGATCGCGATCACCGCCACGCTTGCCATTTTTGTCCCACGGTTTCTTGTCCCATTTCTTGCCGCCGGCGCCGGGTTTCTTCGGCGTCCATTCCTGCTGCGGCACGTACATCTCTTGCGCCTGCGGCTGATGGTAATCGCCATAATCCGGCATCGCGTCGTAATCGATGCCCGGGTCGTAGGCAGGCGGCGCATCCTGAGGTGCGCTTTGCACCAGCTGGCTCACGGCTTCGCCACTGAGTCCGGTGATTTCGGACAGGCGCTTGCGCATGAGGATCCGCAGGTTCGCTCCCGGAACCTTGTCGATCAGCGGCGCCGCGAGGGTGGCCATGTGGGCCTTGCCTTCGAGCGAGCGCGGGTCCGATTCCTCGGTCAGTTGCTGAAAGAAGTAGTCTGCCAATGGCTGCGCGTGCTGGTTGATCCGCGCGCGGAACGCATCGGTGCCTTCGGAGCGGACCAGCGTATCCGGGTCTTCGCCCTCGGGCAGAAACAGAAAGCGCGCCCGTCGCCCGTCTTGCAGGCAGGGCAGGGTGGCTTCCAGTGCTCGCCATGCGGCGTTGCGGCCAGCCTGGTCGCCGTCGAAGCAGAACAAAACGTTGGGCACGACGCGAAACAGACGCTTCAAGTGCTCTTCGCTGGTGGCGGTGCCGAGTGTGGCGACGGCATTGCGCAGGCCTTGCTGGGCGAGGGCGATGACGTCCATGTAGCCTTCGACGACGATGATTTCGTCGAGGTTGCGGTTGTTTTTGCGTGCTTCATAAAGGCCGTAGAGTTCCTGGCCTTTATGGAATACCGGGGTTTCCGGTGAGTTCAGGTATTTCGGTTTGTCGTCACCTAGCACCCGACCACCGAAAGCGATGATGCGGCCTCGGCTGTCGCGGATCGGAAACATCACGCGATCGCGGAAGCGGTCATAGCGTTTGCCGGTTTCGGCGTTTTCGATCAGCAGGCCGGCATCGACCATGGCTTTCTGTTGCAGCGTGTCGCTGCTCAAGTGCTTGAACAGATTGTCCCAGCCGGGCGGAGCGAAACCGAGGCCGAAGTCCCGGGCGATCTCGCCAGTCAACCCGCGACCCTTCAAGTAATCCACGGCGGCTTTGCGCGACGGATGGCTTTTCAGTGCCTGGCGATAGAAATCGGCGGCGGCAGTGAGCAGCGGGTACAGCGGCGAATCGGTCGGCTGCCGTGGTTTGTGCGGCCGGCCGCTTTCTTCGCGGGGGATTTCCATGCCGGCGGCTTTGGCCAGTTCTTCGACCGCCTGGATGAAGTCCAGGTTGTCGTGGTCCATCATGAAGCCGAGGGCGTTACCGCCAGCACCGCAACCGAAGCAGTAATAGAACTGCTTGTCGGGGCTGACGCTGAAAGAAGGGGTTTTTTCTTTGTGGAACGGGCAGCAGGCAGTGTAGTTCTTGCCGGCCTTTTTCAGTTGCAGCCGCGAGCTGACCACATCGACGATGTCGGTGCGGTTCAGAAGGTCGTCAATGAAGCTCTGGGGAATTAGCCCGGCCATGGCGGTCTCGTCATCTGCGCTGAAATGGACCCAAAACGAAGGGCCGGCGAACGCGGGTCATTGCTTGAGGCGCGCAAAGTGTGCGGCTCGACCAGTGTCGTCTGCGTAATCGCTGTCGGGAAGTGTATCTGCCGAAAATCCACTGACGTTAATACCAATCAGTATTCGACTATTTGAAAGTGTTTCGCTGAATCCGCTGCGGCCAGTCGATGGCCTCGGATAGCTCATAAGCGGGCACGCAAGAAGGTGCCTTGGGCTGATCGTCGTGAGAGGAATCAGTGGGTGTGCTCGTCAGTAGCCTTGGAAGGCTCGTCAGAAAAGACGTGCACCGCTGGCAAAAGAGCCAGGTCTGACGCTGTGAAGCAGGTTTGTCTCGGTCGCGTCTGCGGCTTTGACGGTGAAGCATCAAGCGTTGTCCGCAAATGCCATTAGCCCGGCTGAGGGCCGGGCTTGGCAGAAGCTTGCTACGAACGTCTGTGTATTAGTACAGACGAACGGCGCGGCGCTGTTCGCGCTGAACTTTCTTGGCGTGACGCTTAACAGCGGCTGCTGCTTTGCGCTTACGCTCAGAAGTTGGCTTCTCGTAAAATTCGCGGCTACGAACTTCAGCCAGTACACCGGCTTTTTCGCAGGAGCGCTTGAAACGACGCAGAGCTACGTCGAAGGGTTCGTTCTCTTTTACTTTGACGGCTGGCATCCAGAGCTACCTTCATTCATTACCGGGGTCAACATCCTCGCGGCAAAAGAGCACTTGAAGACGTCGGTTTTTAAGGGTTGCGGATGTTAACCCCTCATCGCTCGGAATGCAAAGCCTCTGATCGAAAACCGCTAGTCGGGGCATCACATGGCGACTATTATGCGCGCCTTCGAATTCAGCCTAAACAAGGCGCAAACCCATGCTAGTACTGGGATTAGAAACCTCCTGCGACGAAACCGGTGTCGCATTATATGACAGTGAACGCGGCTTGCTGGCCGACGCGCTGTTCAGCCAGATCGACCTGCATCGCGCCTATGGTGGCGTGGTGCCGGAGCTGGCTTCGCGTGACCACGTCAAACGCATGCTGCCCTTGATTCGTCAGGTGTTGGCCGAGGCGGGCTGCGTGCCCACCGAGATCGACGCGATCGCCTACACCGCGGGTCCGGGGCTGGTCGGGGCGCTGCTGGTCGGTGCTTCCTGCGCTCAGGCGCTGGCCTTTGCCTGGGGCATTCCGGCGCTCGGCGTGCACCACATGGAAGGCCATTTGCTGGCGCCGATGCTGGAGTCGCAACCGCCGGAATTCCCGTTCGTCGCTTTGTTGGTGTCGGGCGGTCATACGCAGCTGGTTCAGGTCGACGGGATCGGTCAATACACGCTCTTGGGCGAAACCCTCGACGATGCTGCCGGTGAAGCCTTCGACAAGACCGCGAAGATGATGGGGCTGAATTATCCAGGCGGTCCGGAAATCGCTCGTCTGGCGGAGCAAGGCGTTGCAGGACGTTTCACTTTTCCGCGTCCGATGTGCGACCGCCCGGGCCTGGCTTTCAGCTTCAGTGGCCTGAAAACCTTCGCCCTCAACACCTGGCAGCAGAGCGTCAGCGCCGGGGACGACAGCGAGCAAGCCCGTTGCGACATCGCGCTGGCGTTCCAGCAGGCCGTGGTGGAGACTTTGACCATCAAGTGCAAGCGCGCCCTGAAACAGGCGGGCATGAAGCGTCTGGTCATCGCAGGGGGCGTCAGCGCCAACAAGGCGCTGCGCTCTTCACTGGAAAAAATGCTCGGCGACATGAAGGGCGACGTGTTT
The DNA here is from genome assembly GCF_014852285.1 of Pseudomonas sp. PDM02. Classification (NCBI taxonomy): domain Bacteria; kingdom Pseudomonadati; phylum Pseudomonadota; class Gammaproteobacteria; order Pseudomonadales; family Pseudomonadaceae; genus Pseudomonas; species Pseudomonas sp. PDM02. The sequence continues at coordinate 11,295 of NZ_JACVBL010000021.1, forward strand.
TACGCCCGTCCGGAGTTCTGCACCGACAACGGCGCAATGATTGCGTTTGCCGGCTGCCAGCGCTTGCAGGCCGGTCAGCACGAAAGTCTGGCGATCAGCGTGCAGGCACGCTGGCCGATGGAGCAATTGTCGGGGCTGTGATGAGCGGCGCTCACGTCCGGTATTTAAAAATGCCGTTCGCGCCCGGCAAACAGGTCGCGTAGATTGCCCCGATGACGCCAGACGATCATGCCCGTGAGCGCGCTCATGGGCAGCAAGGCCGCCGGTTCCTGCCAGGCCAGCAGCGGCAGGGTCAGCGGTGTGGCGATCAGCGCGGCGAGTGAGCTGGTGCGGGTCAGGTAGAACGTCAGCAGCCAGGCACAGACCGCCAGCAGGGCTGCTGGCGGGTAAAGCCCCAGTAACATGCCGGCAGCAGTGGCGACACCTTTGCCACCGCGAAAGCGAAAATACAGCGGGAACAGGTGACCGATGACGGCACAAACGCCGATCCAGGCCTGTTCTTGCAGCGAAAGACCCGCAACACCGGCGATCAGTACCGGCAGCAGCCCTTTGCAGAGGTCGCCGATCAAGGTCAGGATGGCGAGTTTCTTGCCGGCCAGACGCAACATGTTGGTGGCACCGGCATTGCCCGAGCCACTCATTCGCGGATCGGGGCTACCGGTCAGGCGGCTGAGCAAAATGGCGAAGGACAGAGAGCCGAGCAGGTAGGCGAGAGTCGCCAGTAACCAAAACATGCTAACTATTCCGGGCGAGGACGCCCTGATTCTAACGGCGCATTGCGCCCTTGTCGTGCAGCGGAGAAAAGTGCTTGGACAGAGTGTTTATCGAGGGCCTGGAAGTCGACACCGTGATCGGTGCCTACGACTGGGAGCGAGGCATCCGACAGTGCTTGCGTCTTGATCTGAGCTTCGCCTGGGACAATCGCCCGGCCGCGGCGGGTGATGACCTGACCCTGGCGCTCGATTACGCGAGCGTTTCGTCGCGCATCCAGGCCTTTGCCGAGCAAGCGCAGTTCCAGTTGGTCGAGACTTTTGCCGAGCGCCTGGTTGAAGTGCTGATGAGCGAGTTCAACATTACCTGGATGCGTCTCAAACTGACCAAGCCAGGTGCCGTCCCGGCGGCCACCGGTGGTGTGGGCGTGGAGATCGAGCGCGGATGTCGCTGACTCAGGTGTACCTCGGGCTCGGTAGCAATATCGAGCGCGAAATCCATTTGCAGGCTGGCCTGGAAGCCTTGGCGGGTTTTCTGGTGGATATAAGATGCTCGGCGGTGTTTGAAAGCCAGCCGGTGGGGATCAAGAGCGGGCCGTTCTTCAATTTCGTGGTCTCGGCTTACACCGATTTGCCGCTGATAGAGCTGGACCGCCGACTGAAATTCATCGAGGCGGACAACGGCCGCTATGCACCGGACCGCAAGGGTTTGCCGCTGGATATCGACGTGCTGTTGTTCGGTGATCTGGTGGGCAACTTCGACGGATTGATTCTGCCGCGGGCAGAGATCCTGAAAAATGCCTTCGTATTGTGGCCGTTGTCGCTCATTGCGCCGGATCGTGTGCATCCGGGTGTAGGTAAAAGCTTTGCGGCGTTGTGGGGCGAAGCGCAGATTGATCAGGTGTTGGCGCCGGTGGCGTTTGAATGGCGTGGGGAGCCGTTGACTCCATTGCATCTCCTGTGAGGCTGATGACGCCATCGCGAGCAGGCTCGCTCCCACAAGGGTTGCGCTAAACCTGTGGGAGCGAGCCTGCTCGCGATGCTTTTCAGGCAGACGCCCCGTCTTTGTAGGCTTTCAAGGCCTTGAGCCGCTCACGCTTGATCGCCTCTCCCAATTCAGGCCCCTTGAATCCCTTCTCCAGCAACGGTTGTACCGCCACGCTGCGAGCAGCGTTCGCCGCCCCGCGCAAATAATCCGCCTGTGGATAACTTCTCTGCTCCAGTCCTTTGCGCCCGCGCGCGTCCATTTCACACGCCGCAATAAACTCTTCAAACCGCTGCGGACGACGATAGACGTCAAAACTTTGCAGCAGCTCCAGCAGCGTCGAGGGCTTTAGCTCCAGGGCGCGATGGCCATGGGTGTGATATTGCCCCACCAGCAAAGCCAGTTCCTGGCAGTCCTTCGGTGCCTTGAAGCGTTCATTGACCGCTTTGATCAGCTTCAGGCCGGTGTGTTCGTGGGCGATGTGCCGCGGCCAATCTTCTTTCGGCGTCAGTCCTTTGCCCAGGTCATGCAGCAGGCAAGCCCAGCGCACAGTCAGTGGTTGTTTGTGCAGCGCTGATTGCTCAAGCACGCTCAAGGTGTGCACGCCCGTGTCGATTTCCGGGTGATGAGCTTCCGGTTGCGGTACGCCGAACAGGGCATCGACTTCTGGCATCAGCACCTTGAGAGCGCCGCACTCGCGCAGCACTTCGATAAACACTTGCGGTTGATCTTCCAGCAGTGCGCGAGAAATTTCTTTCCAGCTGCGTTCGGCGGTCAATGCCTCCAGTTCGCCCGACTCGCTGAGTTGGCGCATCAGCTCCAGCGTTTCCGGTGCGACGGTGAAGCCCAATTCCGCATAACGAGCGGCAAAGCGCGCAACTCGCAGAACACGGAGCGGGTCTTCGGCGAATGCGGGGGAAACGTGACGCAGAACGCGAGCTTCGAGATCGCGTTGGCCATGGTACGGGTCGGTCAAATTCTGTTGATCGTCTTCAGCCATGGCGTTGATCGTCAGGTCGCGACGAATCAGGTCTTCTTCGAGGGTGACTTCAGGGCTGGCGTGAAAGGTAAAGCCGCCGTAACCGCGTCCGCTTTTGCGTTCAGTCCGGGCGAGGGCATATTCCTCACCACTTTTTGGATGAAGAAACACCGGGAAGTCCGCGCCCACCGGGCGATAGCCCTTGGCGAGCATTTCTTCGGTGGTGGCGCCGACCACGACCCAGTCGATATCGGTGACAGGTTTGCCCAGCAGGCGATCGCGTACCGCACCGCCGACTTTATAAATCCGCATAAAAAACCTCCGTTAGCCCGACAGAATAACCGTTGCGTCGAGCTTGCGGAGGCACGAACAGGATCAAAGATGAATGACAGCCAGGTCCAGCCGGCCGTATTCGCCTTCGCTGTGCTCGCTTCTGGGCGGTACGTGGTGGGTTTTCATCACCTGATCCCCTTGCAGGGTTTCCAGGTGAATGTCGAAGCCCCAGAGGCGGTGCAAGTGTTTAAGCACTTCCTCGGTGGACTCGCCCAGCGGTTTGCGGTCGTGTTGCTGGTGACGCAGGGTCAGGGAGCGGTCTCCGCGGCGGTCGATGCTGTAGATCTGGATGTTGGGTTCGCGATTGCCCAGGTTGTACTGCGCGGCCAGGGTTTCCCGGATGGTGCGGTAGCCATCTTCGTCGTGGATGGCCGGTACCAGCAGGTCGTCCTTCTGATCATCATCGAGAATGCTGAACAATTTCAGGTCGCGGATCACCTTCGGCGACAGGTACTGCAGGATGAAGCTTTCATCCTTGAAGCTGCTCATGGCGAACTTGATGGTGGATAGCCAGTCGGTGCCGGCGATTTCCGGGAACCAGCGATAATCTTCCTCGGTGGGGGTTTCACACATGCGCCGGATATCACGGTACATGGCAAAGCCCAGGGTGTAGGGGTTTATTCCGTTGTAGTACGGGCTGTCGAAGCCCGGCTGGAAGACCACGCTGGTGTGGGACGTCAGGAACTCCATCATGAAGCCGTCGGTGACCAGGCCTTCGTCGTACAGGTCGTTCATCAGGGTGTAATGCCAGAACGTGGCCCAGCCTTCGTTCATCACCTGAGTCTGGCGTTGCGGGTAAAAATACTGGGCGATCTTACGCACGATCCGCACGATCTCCCGCTGCCAAGGCTCCAGCAGCGGCGCGTGTTTTTCGATGAAGTACAGGATGTTTTCCTGCGGTTCGGCGGGGAAGCGTGCGTTGTCCCGGTCGCTGTACTTGTCCGCGCCTTTCGGAATGGTGCGCCACAGATCGTTGATCTGTTTCTGCAAATGCTCCTCCCGGTCCTTTTGCCGACGACGTTCTTCCTCGGCGGAAATCGGGTAAGGGCGTTTGTAGCGGTCAACCCCGTAGTTCATCAGCGCATGGCAGGAGTCCAGCAGGTCCTCGACCGCGTCGATGCCGTGGCGCTCTTCGCACTGCATGATGTACTGCTTGGCGAACACCAGGTAATCGATGATCGAGCTGGCGTCGGTCCAGGTGCGAAACAGGTAGTTGCCTTTGAAGAAGCTGTTGTGCCCGTAGCAGGCGTGAGCCACCACCAGCGCCTGCATGCAGATGGTGTTTTCTTCCATCAGGTAGGCGATGCAGGGGTCCGAGTTGATCACGATTTCGTACGCCAGCCCCATCTGCCCGCGAGTGTAGGATTTTTCGGTGCTGAGGAAGTGTTTGCCGTACGACCAATGGTGATAACCCAGCGGCATACCGACGGAGGCATACGCATCCATCATCTGCTCGGCCGTGATCACTTCGATCTGGTTAGGGTAGGTGTCGAGCGCATAACGAGCCGCGATACGACTGATTTCGCGGTCGTAGGCCTGGATCAGCTCGAACGTCCATTCGGAGCCGGTGGAAATGGGTTGGCGCTTCTGCTCTTTGGCGGTCATGTCACTAACCTGCGCTGGAAGAGTTCACGGAAGACCGGATAGATATCCCCGGCCGAGACCAGTTGTTGCTGGGCAAAGGTGTCAGAAAAGGCTTCGGCAATGCGCTCGTACTCGAACCACAGGGCCTGATGTTCGCGCGGGGTGATCTCAACGTAAGTGTAGTACTGCACGAACGGCATGATCTGGTTGATCAGAATGTCGCGGCAGATCGGCGAGTCGTCATTCCAGTTATCGCCGTCAGAAGCCTGGGCGGCGTAGATGTTCCACTCGTTGCTCGGATAGCGTTCGGCCATGATCTCCTGCATCAGTTTCAACGCGCTGGAAACGATGGTGCCGCCGGTTTCGCGGGAATAGAAGAATTCTTCCTCATCCACTTCCCGGGCACTGGTGTGGTGGCGGATGAAAACCACGTCAATCTTGTCGTAGTTACGCTTGAGGAACAGGTACAGCAGGATAAAGAAACGCTTGGCGATGTCCTTGGTCGCCTGGGTCATGGAGCCGGACACGTCCATCAGGCAGAACATCACCGCCTTCGAACTGGGGTTGGGTTGCTTGACCAGCAGGTTGTACTTGAGGTCGAAGGTGTCGAGGAACGGTATGCGATGAATGCGCGCACTGAGTTTTTCTATTTCCGCCTCGATTTCCTGAATATCGCCGAAGTTGTCCGGTTCTTCCTGCCTGAGTCGCAGCAATTCCTCTTTGGCTTCGCGCAGTTTCGCCCGGCTGCTGCCGGACAGGGCGATTCGTCGGGCGTGGGCCGAGCGCAAGGTGCGGATGATGTTGATCCGCGACGGGTTGCCTTCGTTGCTGATGCCTGCACGAACGGTTTTGAAGGTATCGGTGCCGGTCAGGTTGCGCTTGACCAGATTGGGCAGTTCCAGGTCCTCGAACATGAACTCGAGGAACTCTTCCTGGGTGATCTGGAAGACGAACTCGTCCATGCCTTCGCCCGAGTTGCCAGCCTTGCCGGGCCCTCTGCCGCCGCCACCTCCGGGCGGACGGGCGATGTGCTCGCCACTGGTGAACTCTTTGTTGCCGGGGTGCACGACGGTCTGTTTGCCCCCGCGACCGTGGTGAAGCACCGGCTCGTCGATGTCGCGGCCGGGAATGCTGATCTGTTCGCCGTGTTCCATGTCGGTGATGGAGCGCCGGCTGACCGCCTCTTCGACAGCCTTTTTGATGTGATCACGGTAACGCCGCAGAAACCGCTGACGGTTCACCGTGCTCTTGTTCTTGCCATTGAGACGTCGGTCGATCACATAGCTCATGACTGCTCCTTAGAAGCTGTCCTGAAAGGGGCGAGCGGTGATGCAGCATCGGACCGAAGGCCAAGGGATATTCAACGCTCCCCCAAGCGCTTTGGATGCTGCCTGAACTCGCTACCGACTTTCGAACACCTTCCAGAGGCCTGTGTAACAGAAAATGCGTACACAGGCCTCTGGCTGACGACAACCGGTCTGACCGGCAGCGGGTTATTGTGATTTTCTGACCCGCAGGTACCACTCGGACAGCAGTCGTACCTGTTTGTCGGTGTAGCCCCGCTCGACCATCCGTGTGACGAAGTCGTTGTGTTTCTGCTGGTCCTCTTTGCTCGCCTTGGCGTTGAAGCTGATGACGGGCAGGAGGTCCTCGGTGTTGGAGAACATTTTCTTCTCGATGACCACCCGCAGTTTTTCGTAGCTGAGCCAGGTCGGGTTCTTGCCGTTGTTGTTGGCACGGGCGCGCAGCACGAAGTTGACGATTTCGTTGCGGAAATCCTTCGGATTGCTGATGCCGGCCGGTTTTTCGATTTTCTCCAGTTCTTCGTTCAGCGCCACGCGATTGAGGATCTCGCCGGTTTCCGGGTCGCGGTATTCCTGGTCCTGGATCCAGAAGTCGGCGTACAGCACGTAACGATCGAAGATATTCTGGCCGTACTCGCTGTACGACTCGAGGTAGGCGGTCTGGATTTCCTTGCCGATGAACTCGATGTAACGCGGCGCCAGGTACTCCTTGAGGAAGCGCAGGTAGCGTTCGCGGGTTTCAGCCTGGAATTGTTCCTGTTCGATCTGTTGTTCCAGCACGTAGAGCAAATGCACCGGGTTGGCGGCGATTTCGTGCGGATCGAAGTTGAAGACCTTCGACAGAATCTTGAACGCGAAACGGGTCGACAGACCGTTCATGCCTTCGTCGACACCGGCATTGTCGCGGTATTCCTGGATCGACTTGGCCTTTGGATCGGTGTCCTTGAGGTTTTCACCGTCGTAGACCCGCATCTTGGAGTAGATATTCGAGTTTTCCGGCTCCTTGAGGCGCGAGAGTACGGTGAACTGGGCGAGCATCTTCAGCGTGTCCGGTGCGCAGTGCGCCTTGGCCAGGGAGCTGTTGAACAAGAGCTTGTCGTAGATCTTCACTTCGTCGCTGACCCGCAGGCAGTATGGCACTTTGACGATGTAGATCCGGTCGATGAAGGCTTCGTTGTTCTTGTTGTTGCGGAAGGTGTGCCATTCCGATTCGTTGGAGTGAGCCAGCAGGATCCCGGTAAACGGAATCGCCCCCAGACCTTCGGTGCTGTTGTAGTTGCCTTCCTGGGTGGCGGTCAGCAATGGGTGCAGCACCTTGATCGGTGCCTTGAACATTTCGACGAATTCCATCAGGCCCTGGTTGGCCCGGCACAGTGCGCCCGAGTAGCTGTAGGCGTCGGCGTCGTTTTGCGGGAATTCTTCCAGTTTGCGGATATCGACCTTGCCCACCAGTGCCGAGATGTCCTGGTTGTTTTCGTCTCCCGGCTCGGTTTTGGCCACGGCGATTTGGTTGAGGATCGACGGATAGAGCTTCACTACGCGGAACTGGCTGATGTCACCGCCGAATTCGGCCAGACGCTTGGTGGCCCATGGCGACATGATGGTGTTGAGATAGCGCCGCGGAATGCCGAAGTCTTCTTCGAGGATCGCGCCATCTTCGGTGGCGTTGAACAGACCCAAAGGAGATTCGAAAACCGGCGAGCCTTTGATCGCGTAGAAAGGCACCTTCTCGATAAGCTGTTTCAGCTTCTCGGCGAGGGACGATTTACCGCCGCCGACGGGGCCGAGCAGATAGAGGATTTGTTTTTTCTCTTCCAGACCCTGAGCGGCATGGCGGAAATACGAGACGATCTGGTCGATGCATTCTTCCATCCCGTGGAAGTCTTCAAAGGCCGGATAGCGGCGGATCACCTTGTTGGAAAAGATTCGCGAAAGCCTCGAGTTGGTCGAGGTGTCGAGCAGCTCCGGTTCTCCGATGGCCAGCAACAGACGCTCGGCGGCGGAAACATAGGCGCTGCGGTCCTTTTTGCACAGCTCCAGGTACTCTTGCAGTGAGAGTTCTTCCTGGCGTGTGGACTCGAAGCGTTGTTGGAAGTGGCTAAAGATACTCATGACGTCACCTCGCTCGATACGTGGAGCCGACGCCGGATCAGTCAGTCGATGCTGGCAGCGACCGGATATGCAGTCGCTGTTTACCCCCCAGAACCCTTTCAAAGCGTACCGCCCCGAAAGCTACTCCCGATGACCCGCGCGCCGGTGTACCGGCTCTCCCCTGTTTTGGATGGCCTGCGCTTAAGGATAGTTGCTTATTCGGGAGGTAAAGGCGAGATACGTAATTAGTTGTGGCAGACCGTTCGTCTGCCACCGCGCGAGCCCGCGGCAGCCGGGGCTTGCACGTTACAAAAAAATTATTCGGAAGTGCCTTGCGCAGTTTCCGAAGGATATGTCGTACGCCACAGCTCAAAACCGCCGTCCATGCTGTAGACATCGGAGAAGCCCTGGCTGATCAGGTAGGCCGCTGCGCCCTGGCTGGAATTGCCGTGATAGCAGACCACCACCGTCGGTGCGTCCAGGTCTGCGCCCTGAATGAAAGCATGCAGGGAATGGTTGTCCAGATGCTTCGAGCCGCTGATGTGCAGCGCGGCAAATGTTGCCGGGTCTCGAACATCGACCACCACTGCGCCTTGTTCGCGCAGGGCCTGGGCCTGTTCTGGGGGGATACGTTTGAATTCGCTCATGGCGGGCTCCTGTGGCTCGGCTGAAAGCGCAGTCTAGCGCCGGGCGCTGGCTGGCGTTTGTTCGGAAATAGGGGAGGCGACTGACGGCAGGAAGGTGTGGCCATGCTCGTCGCATTTGCACTGCAGGCGCTCAAGGGTGTCGACGTTCATCAGGGTCATCGAACCGCCCCAGACGCAACCGGTGTCGAGGGCGAAGATGCCCGGCTCGTTGCACTGGCCTTCGAGCGCTGCCCAGTGGCCGAAGATGATCTTCACGTCCCTGGTCTTGCGCTCCTTGTACTTGAACCAAGGCGCATAACCCGGCGGTGCGGTGTCGACGCCTTCCTTGCCCTTGAGGTCGAGTTTGCCTTCGCTGGTGCAGAAACGCATGCGGGTGAAATAGTTGGTGATCACGCGCAGGCGGGTTACGCCTTTGAGATCGCTGTCCCATTTCAGCGGTTCGTTGCCGTACATGCCGTCGAGGTAAGGCGCGAAACGATTGTCGTCGCGCAGGGCTTCTTCGACTTCGGCGGCGCACTTCAGGGCTTTGCGCAGCGACCATTGCGGGGGGATGCCGGCGTGGACCAAGGCGATGTTGCGCTGCTCGTCGTAGTGCATGAGCTTTTGCTGGCGCACCCATTCCAGCAGTTCCACACGATCCGGAGCTTCGAGAATCTCGCGCAGGGTGTCGGCTTTCTTCAGGCGTTCGATGTTATGCCCGGCGGCCAGCAGATGAAGATCGTGGTTGCCGAGCACGCACACCAGTGATTCGCGAATGCTATAGAGGAAGCGCAAGGTTTCCAGCGACTGCGGGCCACGGTTGACCAGATCGCCCACCAGCCACAGTTTGTCCCGGGCAGGGTCGAAGGCGACTTGCTTGAGCAGGCATTTCAACGGTTCGAGGCAACCTTGCAGGTCGCCAACGGCATACGTTGCCATCAGTGCAGGGCTCCGGGCACCGCCAGGCGGAATGGAGCGATGATGGCGTCGAAGTGTTTGCCGTCGTCAGCGAGCATCTGATAAGTCCCTTGCATGGTGCCGACCTTTGAGGTCATGACCGTGCCGCTGCTATAGGTGTGGCTCTCGCCTGCGTCGATCAACGGCTGTTGGCCAACCACGCCGGCACCGCGAACCTCCTCGACATGCCCGTCACCATCGGTGATCACCCAGTGCCGCGACAACAGCTTGGCTGGTAATTCACCATTGTTGTGCACGGTGATGGTGTAAGCGAAGGCAAAGCGGTTTTGCTCGGGTTGCGATTGTTCTGCCAGATAGCGGGTGACGACGCTGACGTCGACCTGATAACGAGGATCGGACATTCAAGAGGCCTTAAAAACGAAGCGGGACGCGGGGCGTAGCTGATGGAACTCAGTCTAGGCCAAGTATCGGGTAGTAAACCAGACATGAGGGCTGGTGTCCTACCCGATAACGCTTGTTGCCTGTCAGTCGGCGGCGGGTTTCTGTAGGACTTGTTCGCTGAGCTTGTCGGCCAGGCGTACGAAGGCGGCCAGATCGAGCTGCTCCGGACGCAGGCTGCCGTCGACACCGGCGGCGGCGATTTCGTCGTTGCTCAGCAGCAACTTGAGGGTGTTGCGCAGGGTCTTGCGGCGCTGGTTGAAGGCTTCGCGCACGACGCGCTCCAGCAAGCGGTGATCCTTGGCCGGGTGCGGCAGTACGGCGTGAGGCACCAGGCGCACGATGGCAGAATCGACTTTCGGCGGCGGGTTGAATGCGCCGGGGCCAACGTTGAACAAGTGCTCTACACGACAATGGTACTGGACCATGATCGACAGACGCCCCCAGTCACCGCCGCCAGGGCCTGCCGCCAGACGCTCGACCACTTCTTTCTGCAGCATGAAGTGCATGTCGCGAATGATGCCTGCGTTGTGCAGCAGGTGGAAAATCAGCGGCGTGGAGATGTTGTAAGGCAGGTTGCCCACCACGCGCAGGCTGTTCGGCGCAGCGTTCAGGCTGTTGAAGTCGAACTTCAGCGCATCGCCCTGGTGCAGGTTGAAATTGCTCTTGCCGGCGAACTGCTGGTTGAGGATCGGGATCAGGTCTTTATCCAGCTCTACTACGTCCAGCTGGGCACCGCTGTTCAGCAGGCCCTGGGTCAGCGCGCCCTGGCCCGGACCGATTTCCAGCAGGCGGTCTTCGGGCTTGGCATGGATGGAGCGCAGGATGCGGTCGATAACGCCGGCATCGTGCAGGAAGTTCTGGCCAAAGCGTTTGCGCGCCTTGTGTTGGTAATGCTCGGTCATAAACGGGTCTCGGCCATCTGGTAGGCGGTTTCCAGGGCGACTTGCAGGCTGCCGGTGTCGATTTTGCCGCTGCCGGCCAGGTCCAGGGCGGTGCCGTGGTCGACCGACGTGCGGATGATCGGCAAGCCGAGGGTCACGTTGACTGCTGCGCCGAAGCCTTTGTATTTCAGCACAGGCAAGCCCTGGTCGTGGTACATCGCCAGCACCGCGTCGCAGTGCTCCAGATATTTGGGGGTAAACAGAGTGTCGGCGGGCAGGGGACCGCGAAGGTCCATGCCTTCGCCACGCAGGCGCTCTAATGTAGGTTCGATGATGTCGATTTCTTCATGGCCCAGGTGTCCGCCTTCGCCGGCATGGGGATTGAGCCCGCACACCAGGATACGCGGCTGGGCGATGCCGAATTTTTGTTGCAGGTCGGCATGCAGAATCCGCGTGACCCGCTCCAGACGCTCCGGTGTGATTGCATCGGCAATCTCGCGAAGGGGCAGGTGAGTGGTGACCAGCGCCACGCGCAATCCGCGGGTCGCAAGCATCATCACCACTTGCGCGGTCTGCGTCAGGTCGGCGAGAAATTCTGTATGCCCGGAAAAGGCGATACCCGATTCGTTGATCACGCCCTTGTGCACAGGTGCGGTGATCATGCCGGCGAAGTGTCCGTCCAGGCAGCCCTGACCAGCGCGGGTCAGGGTTTCCAGTACGAAAGCGGCATTGGCTTTGTCGAGTTGACCGGCAGTCACCGGCGCATTGAGCGGTGTATCCCAGACATACAGGCTGTTGGCTGGCGCGGGGACATCCGGCCAGCTGTCCGGGGTCACCGGCAGCAAATCAACAGCCACGCCCAGCTGCGCGGCCCGCTCAAGGAGCAGGTCGCGGCTGGTAATGGCAATCAAGGGATGTGGCTGGGCTTGCGAGGCAACCAGCAGGCACAGGTCAGGACCTATGCCGGCCGGTTCGCCGGGTGTCAGCGCGAAACGTTGGGGTTTCACTGCGCTGCCTGGTCTGCACCAGGGAGTTTGATCTCTACGTACGCTTCGTCACGGATCTGACGCAGCCAGGTTTGCAGCTCTTCGTCGTATTTGCGGTTACGCAGTACGGTCATTGCTTGCTGCTCACGGGCCTGGGTGGTGCTGTCCGTGGCGCGGCGGCCAAGGACTTCCAGGACGTGCCAGCCATATTGGGTCTGGAACGGCTTGGACAGCTGACCTTGCGGGGTCTTGGCCATCACTTCGCGGAACTCGGGCACCAATGCATTCGGGTCGATCCAGTTCAGGTCGCCGCCGTTGAGGGCGGAACCCGGGTCTTCCGAGAAGCTTTTCGCCAGTTCGCCGAAATCTTCGCCCGATTCGATACGGGTGTAGAGCGATTGGGCCAGGGCCTTGGTTTTTGCTTCGTCGCGGATCGGGCTAGGTTTGACCAGGATATGACGCACGTGTACTTCGTCACGGGTCTGGGTCTCGCCGCCACGCTTGTCGAGGATCTTCAGGATGATGAAGCCGCCCGGCGTACGCATCGGCTGGGTGACATCGCCGACCGACATGGTGCTCAGCATGCGATCGAACGGAGGTGGCAATTGAGCGGCTTTACGCCAGCCCATGTCGCCGCCTTCCAGTGCGGTTTCGCTGGCGGATTTGGCGATTGCCAACTGAGCGAAGTCAGCGCCTTGCTTGAGCTGCTGGTAAACCGCGTCGGCCTGTTTGGCAGCACTCTGAATCGCATCGGAATTAGCACTTTCCGGTGTAGGAATCAGGATGTTGGCCAAGCGGAACTCTTCGGACAGCTGCATTTTGCCAAGGTCGGAAGCGAGGAAGTTCTTCACTTCCTGCTCGGACACTTGAATGCGCTCAGCCACACGGCGTTGACGCACGCGGCTGATGATCATTTCACGACGAATCTGCTCGCGAGCGTCTTCATAAGACAGGCCATCACGAGTCAGGGCCGCGCGGAATTGATCGATCGACATGTTATTGCGCTGGGCAATGGTGCCGACCGCCTGATTCAGCTCTTCATCGGTGATGCGAATGCCGGAGCGTTCGCCGATCTGCAGTTGCAGGTTTTCGACGATCAGGCGCTCAAGCACCTGCTGATCCAGCACGCTGGCCGGCGGCGCAGCAGAACCGCGTTTGGCGATGGTTTGCTGAACTTCATGAACACGTTGGTCCAGCTGGCTCTGCATGACCACATCGTTGTCGACAATGGCCACCACTTTATCGATGGACTGTACCGCGGCATTCGCCGCAGTACCCAGGAACAGCGCGCCCAGCATCAGCGGGCGCAGACAATCAGAAAGCTTGGTCTTCACGTTCACGATAACCTTGGATGCCTTTGTCGAGGAAGCTCTCTACTTTTTGGCCAACAACGCCGCCGAGACCTTTCAGAACGATTTGGAGGAAGATGCCATGGTCGCCTTTTTCGTTTTGCGGAACTTCCTGACTGAATTCGTCATAGGAAACCCAGTAACGGTTGATCAGGCGCAGTTTCCAGCAGCAGTTGTCGTACTCGAAACCACCGAAGGCTTCCAGGGTACGGTTCTGGTTGTAGTCATACTGCCAGCGGCTGATGGCGTTCCATTGCGGCACGATCGGCCAGATCACCGAGAAGTCGTGCTGCTGGATCTTGTAGTAGTCCTTCACGTAACCCGGGGTGCCCGGCGTGCCGTAGTCACCACCGCCCACCGACCATTGGCCGGTGTTCTGGTCGTAACGGACCTGGTCATTGCGATAGCGATAGCCGGCGTTGATGACCTTGTTCGGGTTGTCTTCAGGCTGGTAGTGGAACATCGCACTGCCCGAGCGAGGGCTGTGGCTGTCCGGATCCCAGTTGTAATCGGCAGTCGTGCGCCAATCGCGGTTCCAGCGGTATTCGTATTCCAGCGCATACGGAGAAACGTTGGCCTGCGCATCTGCGCGGGTTTTTGCGTCGATACCCGGCAACTGGACTTCGCGATCCTTGAAGTACAAGGCCTGGCCGACGCTGATGCGTTGACGTTCAAAGCCGTTTTCTTCGATCCAGCGGCTGGTCACGCCCAGCGACAGTTTGTTCTCGTCGCCGACGCGGTCGGAGCCCGAGAAGCGGTTGTCGCGGAACAGCGACGCATAGTTGAAGGTGTACTCGCCGGTGTCGAAAACCGGAATGTCCTTCTGGTCTTCTTCAGGGACATACAGGTAGAACAGGCGTGGTTCCAGGGTCTGGCGGTAGTTCTTGCCGAACCAGGAGGTGTTGCGATCGAAATACAGGCCGCTGTCGACGCTGGCGATCGGGACGCCGCGGTTTTGCGAGCTGCTGAACGACTCGCCAAGCGCCGAAGCGTTATTGCGGTTCGTCAGGAGGTCGTTTTTACCGGTGCCATCGAGATCCAGGTCGTACTGGGTGTATTGATATTTGAGCGATGGCTTGACGAAGCCATACGTCCAGTCCAGCGGCAGGCTCACGCCTGGCTTGAGGTTCAGACGATTACCGTTGGCACGAGCCAGGCCCGCTACGTTGGTGTCCAGACGAGGCGACAGGTTGCCGTCTTCATCGGAGAACGAGCCCGTTTTCAGGTCGCGCTCGAATCGCACGATTTCTGTTTCGTAGTCGAAATTCAAACCGTTCGGGTGCGTTGGCAACTGACCGTTGAAGGTGAGCTGTGGCAAGCGGTCGTACGGTGTGATGTTCGATACGGTCGCCAGCTGATAGGCCTGGGCATTGAGGCGTGCAACGTAGCTGTCGCCACGATAGCTGACAGAGCCCTGCTGGTTCACGTAATCGGACGACTTCACGCCAAGCTGGTCGGTCTGCAGATCCTGGAAGTAATACGGATCGCTGATCTTGGTGTAGTCGACCTGCGTGAATACTCGCGAGTCGAGACCGCCCTTGTGCTGCCAGTTGTACATGTAGCGGGTTTTTTCGGAATCCGTTTGAAGCTTGCGATCGTCGTTCTCGTCGTTGAGGTACGCGGCGCCGAACTGACCTTCGGTGGACTTGGTCAGGTAACGGAACTCGCCTTCCATCAACAGGCCGCGCTTGCTCATGTAGCGCGGGTACAACGTGGCGTCGTAGTTCGGCGCCAGGTTGAAGTAGTACGGGGTGACCAACAGGAAGCCAGTGTCGCTGCCGCTGCCAATGGTTGGCGGCAGGAAGCCGGACTGACGACGGTCGTCGATCGGGAAGTAGATGTACGGCGTGTACAGAACCGGAATGTCCTTGACCCGCAGCGTCACGTTGGTCGCGGTACCGAAACCGGTCGCCGGGTTCAAGGTGATGTTGTTGCCCTTGAGCTGCCAGGCGTTGCTGTTCGGTTCGCACGTGGTGTACGTACCATCCTTGAGGCGGATGATCGCGTTTTCGGCACGCTTGGCGTACAGCGCGTTACCGCGGATACGGGATTTGTGCATCACGTATTCGGCGTTGTCGACCTTGGCTTCGCCGGTGTCGAGCTGCACTTCGGCGTGGTCGCCGACGATCAGCGCGCCGTTGTCGCGAATGCGCACGTTGCCGTCCAGCTCGCCACGGCTCTCGGCCTGGTAGAGGTTCGCTTCGTCGGCTTCGGCCTGCATGCTGCCCTGACGCAGGACCACGTCACCGGCCAGGGTAGCGATCTGTTCATCCTGCTTGTAGCGAGAAGCCTTGGCACCGACAAACGTCGGGGCGTCACTTTTATTCGTCTTGTCATTCATGCCAGGACGAATTGGTTCGATATAGGAACCAGAGCAGTAAGGACCGGTTTCGGCCAATTGCGCTGCAGTGAGATTCTCGCGCGGAACCCAGTCGAGGTGACTGTAGTCTGCGCTACGGGACTTGAGGGCGCGGCCTTTGGATTCGGTGACCAGCACAGGCTTGGTGCCGGTGTCTTCACTGGCGCCGCTCTCGGTAGGTGCTTCACCGGTTGCGGAGACTGCGCTGCCCTCATGGATGGGACGCGGTGGCAATGCAGCCGCCGACGTCTTGGGCGCACAGTTCCAGGCACCCGAAGCAGAGACTGAGCAGTCATACTGTTCCGCGGCGACCACGAACGAAGTGGCTAGAGGTTGCAGGGCCAGCAGACTGCCAGTGACCAACAACGGAAATTTTTTACGAAACGCGGGGGATTTCAATGCCATCTTATTAGTCCGGGCTTCCTGCGTGCCATCTGCCCGCGGTGTGGGCCGCACGCCTCTCGATGGTCTGAAAAAGATGCTGGATAATAAAGCATGACCCGCTTGACGGCTAGCGCCGTCGGAGACCCTTGCAATGCCTGACCAAGATGTACGTTTGCAACACCTGAAAGTTTGGCTCGATGAGCAGTTGGCGACCCTCTTTGCAGAGCAGAGGTGGGGCGCCGTACCCCCGGCCACGTTGACCGCGGCCAGCAGTGATGCGAGTTTTCGGCGCTATTTCCGTTGGGAAGGCGGCGGCAAAAGTTTCGTCGTAATGGACGCGCCGCCGCCCCAGGAAAACTGCAAACCCTTCGTGGATATCGCTTTTTTGCTGGCGAAATCCGGAATAAATGTGCCGAAAATTTATGCCGAAGACCTCGAGCGCGGTTTTCTTTTGCTCAATGACCTGGGCAACAAGACCTATCTGGACGTTATCGACAGCGAAAATGCCGACGATTTGTTCAAGGATGCCTTGCAGGCTCTGTTGGCTTTTCAGCAGTTGCCGATGGTTGCTCCGCTGCCGAGTTATGACGTGGCGCTGCTGCGTCGCGAGCTGGAATTGTTCCCCGAGTGGTTTGTGAAGCGTGAGTTGGGCATCGAGTTCGACGCTGCGCAGCAAATGCTCTGGCAGAACGTGTCGCAGCTGCTGATCGACAGCGCCCTGGCGCAACCGAAAGTCCTGGTGCATCGCGACTACATGCCGCGCAACCTGATGCTCAGCGAGCCGAATCCCGGCGTGCTGGATTTCCAGGATGCGGTCTATGGCCCGGTGACCTATGACGTGACCTGCCTGTTCAAGGACGCGTTCCTGAGCTGGCCCGAGGAGCGTGTGCACGGTTGGCTGCAAGATTACTGGCAGCAAGCGGGTGCCCTCGGCATTCCCGTCCAGCCAGACTTCGAAGACTTCCTGCGCGCCAGCGACCTGATGGGCGTGCAGCGTCACCTGAAAGTCATCGGTATCTTCGCCCGCATCTGCCATCGCGATGGCAAGCCGCGTTACCTCGCCGACGTGCCGCGCTTCTTTGCTTATATAGAAGCAGTGATCGCCCGCCGTCCTGAACTGGCGGAACTGGATGTGTTGCTGCTGAGTCTGCGTGCTGGAGTGAATGCATGAAGGCAATGATTCTGGCTGCGGGCAAAGGCGAGCGCATGCGCCCGCTGACCCTGACCACGCCAAAACCGCTGGTCCGCGCTGGCGGGGTGCCGCTGATCGAGTATCACCTGCGCGCGCTGGCCGCTGCCGGGTTTACCGAAATCGTGATCAACCATGCCTGGCTGGGACAGCAGATCGAAGACTATCTGGGCGATGGCTCGCGTTATGGCGTGAGTATCCAGTACTCGCCCGAAGGTGAACCGCTGGAGACCGGTGGCGGGATTTTCCGTGCATTGCCATTGTTGGGTGATGAGGCGTTTGTGGTGGTCAACGGTGATATCTGGACCGACTATGACTTCAGCGTCTTGCATCAACCCATCAGCGGCCTGGCGCATCTGGTGTTGGCGGATAACCCGAGCCACCACCCGGCAGGCGATTTCACGCTGGTCGACGGGCGAGTGCACGACGGCCAGGCAGATTCGCCGACCCTGACTTACAGCGGCATTGCAGTGTTGCATCCGCAGCTGTTCGACGGGCACACCGCCGGGGCGTTCAAGCTTGCACCGCTGCTGCGCACGGCCATGGCCGATGGGCAAGTCTCGGGTGAGCGGCTGAGCGGACGGTGGGTGGATGTCGGAACTCACGAGCGTCTGGCGGAAGTTGAAACTCTGATTGAAGCGAGTCGCTGAGATGCTGTGGCCAGGGACTCTGATTGGAGCCGGAGCGGGCTTTGCCATTGCCAGCATTCCGGGGGCCTTGCTCGGCGCTTTATTGGGGCAGGCGCTGGATCGGCACCTGCAATTGCATTCGTGGGGACATTTGCGTGAAAAGCTCGGTGGCAGGCCGGTGCTGCGCAACGATGAGCTGCTGTTCGTATTGCTGGGACGGCTGGCCAAATGCGATGGGCGAGTGGTAGACGGACATATCCAGCAGGCGCGCCTGGAAATGCAGGCACTGGACATGTCCGAGTCGGCCAAGCGTCGGGCAATTGCCGCGTTCAACCGCGGCAAGTCGGGCCGTGACCGGTTGCGCGGTTATCTGCGACGCTTGAGTGAGCAACCCCATGCGGCGGAAGGTGTATTGCGCGCCTGTTGGCGAATGGTCTGGGCCGATGGTCGTGCCGGGCATGCCGAGCGCGAACTGATTCGCCAATGGGGTAAATGGCTGGGCTGGACGTCGTATCAGGTGCAGGCGCTGGCGTCTGACTATGAGCCGCACAAGCAATCGTCGGCCGGCACTGCCATCACTTATCAGGAAGCGTTGTCGCTGTTGGGTGTGTCTGCCACC
The DNA here is from genome assembly GCF_014852285.1 of Pseudomonas sp. PDM02. Classification (NCBI taxonomy): domain Bacteria; kingdom Pseudomonadati; phylum Pseudomonadota; class Gammaproteobacteria; order Pseudomonadales; family Pseudomonadaceae; genus Pseudomonas; species Pseudomonas sp. PDM02. Next base: position 29,662 of record NZ_JACVBL010000021.1, read on the forward strand.
ACCGAACCAGCGCAGATCAAACGCGCCTATCGGCGCCTGCTGAGTCGTCATCATCCGGACAAAATTGCCGGCAGCGGTGCGACGGCGTTGCAGGTGCGCGAGGCAACGGACAAGACGCGCGAATTGCATAACGCCTATACGTTGATTCGTCAGCGGCGGGATTTCAAGTGATGCGTCGTCAGTGATGACGCCTTCGCGGGCAAGCCTCGCTCCTACAGGTACGATGAAGTCCTGTAGGAGCGAGCGGTGCGGCGATCCGACTTGCCCGCGAAGGGCGCGCCTCGGTCTATCAGTCCGCCGCAGCCTGAGGATTCAACCAGCCCCGCACCCGGCGAACCAACTGCTCTTGCTCTGCTTTCGAGTCACCCGGCAACGCCTTGAGCGATACCTGACTGAACGCCGAACCCTTCAAGCGCTTGCTGGCCTGCAAGCGTTCCAGAGCTGCATTGCGGTCCAGCGGCTTGTCCTTATAGAAGATGTCGGCGGTGGGCAGTTTTAGTGTCGGCGTCAGCTCAGCCAGGCCAGGTTTCGCTGCCACGGGCGTCTGCGCGGCGACCATCGCGAACTTCTCGACTTGCGAGGGCTGCCTCTCGCTTAGATAACGCGCGGCCCAGTAAGCGCCGGTGCCATGCCCCAGCACCACGATGCTGCGAGCGCTCTGCTGTTCGGCGTAGGCAACAGCCGCATCGATGCGTGCAAAAATTCGTTCGGCGTCAGCTTTGACCTGTTCATCGCTGGTTTCAGCAATGGCCTTGTCGGCCACCTCCGCTTCACCGCCCGCCGCCTGCTCGATGGGCGCCGCCGTGGTCGAGTCCTTGCTGCCGGCATCGGGTGCTTTGGGCGATGGCGTTACTTCAACAATACGTGGCGCAATGGCATCGCTTTGCACGTCTGGCAAGGTGATACTCAGGCTGCTCCACTCGGCGTCCGGCAATTGGCGCCGCAACGGGCCGATTGCCTGCGGCCAGTCAACGGTTTCGCCCGCGCCCGGGATGATAATCACCGCACCCTTGGGGTCAGCGGTATTGGCCGGTTTCCACAAGGCCAGAAACGTGTCGCTGCCGGCTTGGAGTTGTTGCTGTTCCTGAGCGGGGATTTTTCGCTCAAGTGCTGCCGCTTCTTCCTGACTACGCTCAAGCAGCGGCTGACGTTCAACCGGTTTTTCTTCTGCGGGTTTTTCCGCGGCGGCCGGTGCCGGGTCTGCGGCCTCGACGGAAAAGGCGCAAGGCAGGATCAGCGACAGGCACAATGCTGGCAGTGCCAGGCGGTAGACAGGGGGCATCGGATATTCCAGGCCAGAAGTGGTTCCGGCAGCCTAATGGGTTGGTCAGTATTTGTCAGTGTGTGAGATTTCAATGATGCGTTTTTGCTGTCTGTGGGTTATCGGCTGTTTGTGGTTTCCCTTGATGGGCTGGGCGGCGCCTGCGCCACCGGAGCACATCGCGCAGTTGTCTGCGAGCCAACAGCAATGGCTCGCGCAACATAATGAATTACGCGTCGGACTGGTGTTGCAAGTGCCCTATGCGCAATACGATCGCCGCTTGCAGCGGTTGTCCGGGGTTAACGTCGAGCTGATGAAATGGCTGGCAAAAGCGCTCAAGGTCGAGCTGAGCTGGCGTAACTATCCCGACCTTGCGCAACTGGAAGCCGCCGCGCGCGAAGGTGAAATCGACATCGCTCCGGGGTTGGCGCAAACCCCCGGCGGCCTGCGCCTGTGGCAGTTTTCCGATCCATACATGCGGGTGCCGCAACTGGTGGTCAGCGACCAGAAGGGCGCCGGCGTGGTCGAGTTGGAAAAACTCGATAGCCAGACCCGCGTCGCCGTACGCATGCCCAGCGCCACCGCCGATTACCTGCGCAGCAATTACCCGCACTTGAACCTCCAGGGTGTGCCGATCGAGCGTCAGGCACTGCAACTGTTGTTGAGTCAGCAGGCCAGTTATGCCGTGGTCGACGAAGCGCAATTCGGGCGTTTGTCTGTCGAACCGGAGTTTGCCGGGTTGGTGGTGGTCGGTGATATTGGCCTGCCGCAACTGCTGCGCGTGGCTACACGGCGGGACTGGCCGGAACTCGCCGGCATCATCGAAAGCGCGCTGCGGGCGATCCCCGCCAAAGACCTGGAACAACTGCACAACCAATGGCTGCAAGCCAAATACCCGCGACTGACCGAGTCGCCGGGTTTCTGGCAGAACCTCTGCCTGCTGTTGGCGGTGTTGATGCTGAGCTGCATGGCGATCGTGGTCTGGCAGCGTCGGCAGCAACACAGTCTTGAGCAGCGGTTGCTGGTAGCACGGGAAGACATTGCCTTGCGTGCCGCCAGCGAAGAAGCGCTGCGCCTCACCCAGTTTTCTATCGACCAGAGCACCGTCGGCATTCTCTGGGTCAACTGGGACAGCCATGTGCGCTACGCCAACCGCGCCGCGGAAACCATGCTCGGCTATCCGTCGGGTGGCATCATCGATCGGCCGTTGATCGACTTTGAACCGGGTCTGCACATGGACCGCTGGCTGAACCTGTGGAAACGCGCCCGCGCCAGTGAAGAAGGGCCTCTCAGCTTTGAAACCAATTGCCTGCGAGCCGATGGCAGTATTCTGCCGACGGATGTGTCGTTGAGCTTCCTGCGTTTTCGCGATGGCGAATACCTGGTGGTCTACCTCAACGACGTCACCGAGCGTCGTCGTGCGCTGGCCGCGTTGCAGGAAAGCGAGGCGCGTCTGCAAGGGATCGCTGCCAACGTACCGGGATTGGTCTTTCGCCTGGAGCGGGCACCGATGACAGGGCAGATCGACTTTGCCTACATCAGTGAGGGCAGCGAGAGCCTGGTCGGTTACTCGCCGGCGACCCTGGCCCACCGCGACAAAGGCCTGCGCAGCCTGGTGCATCCGGACGACAAGGCCAGTTACCACCAGACGCAGGATCATGCGCTGGACACTGACAGTGACTGGTCGTGGCAAGGGCGGATTCTCACGCGCCAGGGCGATCAGCGTTGGGCCGAGATCAAGGCCATCACGCGTCGCCTCGATGACGGCACCTATGTCTGGGACGGCATCGTCTGGGACATCAGCGAGAGCAAGCGCATCGAGCTGGAACTGGCCAGCTCCCGTGAGCAATTGCGTGAATTGTCCGCACACCTGGAGAGCGTGCGAGAAGAGGAAAAGGCGCGCATCGCCAGGGAAGTTCACGACGAGTTGGGTCAGATGTTGACCGTGCTGAAACTGGAAACGTCCATGTGCGAACTGGCCTACGCCCAGCTCGACCCAGGTCTGAATGAACGTTTGAACAGCATGAAGCGCTTGATCGCTCAGTTGTTCCAACTGGTGCGCGATGTGGCCACGGCACTGCGGCCACCGATTCTCGATGCCGGGATTGCTTCGGCCATCGAATGGCAGGCCCGGCGTTTCGAGGCACGCACGCAGATTCCGTGTCTGGTGCAAGTACCGGAGAACTTGCCGGTGCTCAGCGATGCCAAGGCGATCGGCTTGTTCCGGATCCTTCAGGAAGCGCTGACCAATGTCATGCGGCATGCCCAGGCGCATACTGTTGAACTGACATTGACGCTTGAGGGCGACGAGTTGTGTCTGACTGTCAGCGATGATGGCGTAGGATTTGTCGCCGCTACTGGCCGGCCAACATCCTTCGGGGTTGTGGGCATGCGCGAGCGGGTGTTGATCATGGGCGGGGAGCTGTCGCTTGAAAGTGAGCCGGGGGAGGGCACGACGTTGAGTGTGCGCGTACCTTTGGATGAGGCCTGAAGAATTTGTGTTGGTTTTACTGACGCCTTCGTCGGAACGCCGCCCGGAGCCGGCTCGCTCCCACACGGATTGTGTGAACGCCACAGATCCAAATGTGGGAGCGGGCTTGCTCGCGAATGATCTTGAATCTGGAGAAAGACCGTGATCCGTGTACTGGTAGCCGAAGACCACACCATCGTTCGCGAAGGCATTAAACAACTGATCGGCCTGGCCAAGGACTTGCTGGTGGTGGGCGAGGCGAGTAATGGCGAGCAGTTGCTCGAAACCTTGCGTCATGTGCCTTGCGAAGTGGTGTTGCTGGACATCTCGATGCCGGGCGTCAATGGCCTGGAAGCGATTCCGCGGATTCGCGCACTGAACAATCCACCGGCGATCCTGGTGTTGTCGATGCACGACGAAGCGCAAATGGCTGCCCGGGCGTTGAAGGTCGGCGCGGCGGGTTACGCGACCAAGGACAGCGACCCGGCGCTGCTGCTGACGGCGATCCGCAAGGTCGCGGCGGGCGGTCGATACATCGACCCGGACCTGGCCGACCGCATGGTTTTCGAAGTCGGCCTGACCGATTCGCGGCCGCTGCATTCGTTGCTCTCGGAGCGCGAATTCTCGGTGTTCGAACGCCTGGCCCAGGGCGCCAACGTCAACGACATCGCCCAGCAACTGGCCCTGAGCAGCAAAACCATCAGCACCCACAAGGCGCGGCTGATGCAGAAACTCAACATCACATCCCTGGCTGAACTGGTGAAGTACGCCATGGAACACAAACTGCTCTAACACGATTCACCACGGATCCTGTAGGAGCGAGGCTTGCCCGCGAAGCTTTTAGCGTCAGTAAGATCGCCTTCGCGGGCAAGCCTCGCTCCTACGAAACGTTGTGGCATGTCCATTTGCGACATGCCTTTAAAACCGCTATCGCCGCTCCGTAAGGCTCGCAGCTCACCACCTGCCCCCATCCCGAAACGACATACCCATCCCCGCCATCCTTGTAGGGCAATCCCTACCCCCAACCTTCCATCCGGCTGAGGCGATTCTCTCCTGCGCCCCGATTTGCGTGCTCCCCAGCGTCCACTAGGCTTAGTCCACAGCAGTCATCAATAACAAAGGTGTGGGTATGAGCCAGGTCGATTCAAGCGCAGGGGCCAATGACATTCTGGTCAGCTTTCGTGGAGTGCAAAAGAGCTACGACGGCGAGAACCTGATCGTCAAAGACCTCAACCTGGACATTCGCAAAGGCGAGTTCCTCACGTTGCTCGGGCCATCCGGTTCCGGCAAGACCACCAGCCTGATGATGCTCGCCGGTTTCGAAACCCCGACCGCCGGTGAAATCCTCCTGGCCGGGCGCGCCATCAACAACGTGCCGCCGCACAAGCGCGACATCGGCATGGTGTTCCAGAACTATGCATTGTTCCCGCACATGACCGTCGCCGAGAACCTCGCGTTCCCGCTGACCGTGCGCGGCTTGAACAAGAGCGATGTCAGCGACCGGGTCAAACGTGTCCTGAGCATGGTTCAGCTCGAGACCTTCGCCCAGCGTTATCCGGCGCAACTGTCCGGTGGTCAGCAACAGCGTGTGGCCCTGGCCCGTGCATTGGTGTTCGAACCGCAACTGGTGCTGATGGACGAACCCCTCGGCGCACTCGACAAACAACTGCGCGAACACATGCAGATGGAGATCAAGCATCTGCACCAGCGCCTCGGCGTGACCGTGGTCTACGTGACCCACGACCAGGGCGAAGCCCTGACCATGTCCGACCGCGTGGCGGTGTTCCATCAGGGCGAAATCCAGCAGATCGCCCCTCCACGCAGCCTCTACGAAGAACCGAAAAACACCTTCGTCGCCAACTTCATCGGCGAGAACAACCGTCTCAACGGCCGCCTGCACAGCCAGACCGGCGATCGTTGCATCGTCGAACTCGGTCGCGGTGAAAAGGTTGAAGCGCTGGCGGTCAATGTCGGCAAGACCGGCGAACCCGTCACGCTGTCAATTCGTCCGGAACGCGTGAGCCTCAATGGTTCGAGCGAGTCCTGTGTCAACCGCTTCTCAGGGAGGGTGGCGGAATTCATCTATCTGGGCGACCACGTCCGGGTTCGCCTGGAAGTCTGCGGCAAGACCGACTTCTTCGTGAAACAACCGATTGCCGAGCTCGATCCCGGGCTTGCTGTCGGCGACGTGGTACCGCTTGGCTGGGAGGTCGAACACGTTCGCGCGCTCGACCCACTTCTAGAGGCGAACTGATCGCCCCCTGCTTCAACCAACCCTGCACGTGGAGAGAACAATAAATGTTGAGATCCCTGAAATTCACCGCCCTGGTCATGGGCATGATCGGTGCGGCACACGCGATGGCGGCGGGCCCGGACCTGACCGTGGTGTCCTTTGGCGGGGCGAACAAGGCCGCGCAGGTCAAAGCCTTCTACGCACCGTGGGAAGCGGCGGGTAACGGCAAGATCGTGGCGGGCGAGTACAACGGCGAGATGGCCAAGGTCAAAGCCATGGTCGACACCAAGAGCGTGTCCTGGGATCTGGTGGAAGTTGAGTCGCCAGAACTGTCCCGCGGTTGCGACGAAGACATGTTCGAGCAACTCGACCCGGCGCTGTTCGGCAAGACCGAAGACTACGTCAAAGGCGCTATCCAGCCTTGCGGCGTAGGTTTCTTCGTGTGGTCGACCGTGTTGGCCTACAACGCCGACAAGCTGGCCTCCGCACCCACCAGCTGGGTGGATTTCTGGGACACCAAGAAATTCCCGGGTAAGCGCGGCCTGCGTAAAGGCGCCAAGTACACCCTGGAATTCGCACTGATGGCCGACGGCGTTGCGCCGAAAGACGTCTACAAAGTGCTGGCCGGCAAAGACGGTCAGGACCGCGCGTTCAAGAAGCTCGATGAGCTGAAACCAAACATCCAGTGGTGGGAAGCCGGCGCACAACCGCCGCAATACCTCGCCTCCGGTGACGTGGTCATGAGCTCGGCCTACAACGGCCGGATCGCTGCCGTGCAGAAAGAAAGCAACCTGAAAGTCGTGTGGAACGGCGGTATCTACGACTTCGACGCATGGGCCATTCCAAAAGGCCTGGACAAGGCACGTGCTGAAGCGGCGAAGAAATTCATCGCGTATTCGGTGGCGCCGCAGCAGCAGAAGACCTACTCGGAAAACATCGCCTACGGCCCGGCCAACACCCAAGCCGTACCGCTGTTGTCCAAGGATGTCCTGAAAGACATGCCGACCACCCCGGAAAACATCGCCAACCAAGTGCAGATCGACGTCAGCTTCTGGGCTGACAACGGCGAGCAACTGGAGCAGCGCTTCAATTCCTGGGCTGCGAAATAAGACCACCCCGTGGGCTTATCGACTCCCGTAGGAGCGAGGCTCGCCCGCGAAGACGTCAGCACATTCAACATCAATGTTGACTGACACGCTGCCTTCGCGAGCAAGCTTCGCTCCTACGGGGGGTGATGTGTAGTTATCAAGAACAGAGGCGGCCTCGCGGTCAATGGATGCCGCCTCTGTAACGATCAAAGATTTCCGGAGTACGCCATGGCCACCGCCATTCCCCTGAACGCGGGCACTGACCCCACCTTGAAGCAGCGGCTCAAGCACGCCGAGCGGATCAACCGCTGGAAGGCCCAGGCCTTGATCGCGCCATTGGTGCTGTTTCTGTTGCTGGTGTTCCTGGTGCCCATCGTGGCGCTGCTCTACAAAAGTGTTGGTAACCCGGAAGTGGTCGGCGGCATGCCGCGCACCGTGGCGGCCATCGCCAGCTGGGACGGCCGTGGCCTGCCCGCTGAACCGGTTTACAAAGCGGCCAGCGAAGACCTCGCTGAAGCGCGCAAGAATCAGACCCTGGGCGACCTGTCCAAGCGCTTGAACATGGAATTGGCCGGCTATCGCAGCCTGCTGACCAAAACCGCCCGCGCCTTGCCGTTCGCTACCGAACCGGCCTCTTATAAAGACGCGCTGGAAGGGCTCGACGAGCGTTGGGGCGACCCGGCCTACTGGCAAGCGGTGCGCCGCAACACCAGCAACATCACGCCGTACTACTTGCTGGCCGCGGTCGATCACCGCATCGACGACCTCGGCGAAATCGCCCCGGCCACGCCCGATCAGGCGATTTACCTCGACATCTTCGCCCGCACCTTCTGGATGGGCCTGATCATCACCGCCATTTGCCTGGTGCTCGCCTATCCGTTGGCTTACCTGCTGGCGAATCTGCCGTCGCGTCAAAGCAACCTGCTGATGATCCTGGTGTTGCTGCCGTTCTGGACCTCGATTCTGGTGCGCGTCGCCGCGTGGATCGTATTGCTGCAATCGGGCGGGCTGATCAACAGCGGCCTGATGGCCATGGGCATCATCGATAAGCCGCTGGAGCTGGTGTTCAACCGCACCGGGGTTTACATCTCGATGGTGCACATCCTGCTGCCGTTCATGATCCTGCCGATCTACAGCGTGATGAAAGGCATCTCGCCGACCTACATGCGCGCCGCGATTTCCCTCGGTTGCCACCCGTTCGCCAGTTTCTGGCGGGTGTACTTCCCGCAGACCTATGCCGGTGTCGGCGCCGGCTGCCTGTTGGTGTTCATCCTCGCCATCGGCTACTACATCACCCCGGCCTTGCTGGGCAGCCCGAACGATCAGATGGTCAGTTACTTCGTCGCCTTCTACACCAACACCAGCATCAACTGGGGCATGGCGACCGCACTCGGTGGGCTGCTGCTGTTGGCGACCGTGGTGCTTTATCTGATTTACAGCTGGCTGGTGGGCGCCAGTCGCCTGCGCCTGAGCTAAGGGGAGAATCGAAATGCTGAGTCCTTATATGTCGCCCATCGAACGGGTGTGGTTCTACAGCTTGCGGATTCTCTGCGGCTTGATTTTGCTGTTCCTGATTCTGCCGGTGTTGGTGATCATCCCGTTGTCGTTCAACTCGGGCAGTTTCCTGGTGTATCCGCTGCAAGGTTTTTCGCTGCACTGGTATCAGGATTTCTTCGCCTCGGCGGAATGGATGCGTGCACTGAAGAACAGCATCATCGTCGCCCCGGCGGCGACCGTGCTGGCGATGGTGTTCGGTACGCTGGCGGCGATTGGCCTGACTCGGGGCGACTTCCCGGGCAAGGCGCTGGTGATGGCGTTGGTGATTTCGCCGATGGTGGTGCCGGTGGTGATCATCGGTGTCGCTAGTTATCTGTTCTTTGCACCGCTGGGCCTGGGCAACAGCTTCTTCTCGTTGATCGTGGTGCACGCGGTGTTGGGTGTGCCGTTTGTGATCATCACGGTGTCGGCAACGTTGCAGGGGTTTAACCACAACCTGGTGCGCGCCGCTGCCAGCCTCGGTGCTTCGCCGCTGACCGCGTTCCGCCGCGTGACCTTGCCGCTGATTGCTCCGGGTGTGATCTCCGGTGCACTGTTTGCCTTCGCGACCTCGTTCGATGAAGTGGTGGTGACGTTGTTCCTCGCCGGTCCCGAGCAAGCGACCTTGCCACGGCAGATGTTCAGCGGTATCCGCGAAAACCTCAGCCCGACGATTGCCGCCGCGGCAACGCTGCTGATCGCCTTCTCGGTGATCCTGCTGCTGACCCTGGAATGGCTGCGTGGCCGCAGCGAAAAACTGCGCACCGCCCAGGTCTGATTAGTTTTTGATTTTGTAGGAGCGAAGCTTGCTCGCGAAGAGGCCGGAACATTCAGCATCGATGTTGACTGACATGGCCCCTTCGCGAGCAAGCTTCGCTCCTACATTAGATTTGTGTTGTTCCCATGTTTGATCATTCACACCCTGAATAGCAGACAAACCCCAATCCCCAGCTACTATTGTGCCCAGCTCCCCTATCTATAAGAGGCTGCGCACGATGAGTCTTTCCTCTTTCAAAATCGCACACAAACTGATCACCGGCGCAGCTGCCATCGAGCAACTGTCCGCCGAGCTCAAGCGCCTGGACATCGACAACCCGCTGATCGTCACCGACGCCGCGCTGGTCAAGTCCGGCACGGTGGAGTTGGCGCTCGCGCAGTTGGGGGACCGTAGCTACGAGATTTTCGACCGTGTACTGCCGGACCCGGAAATCGCCATCGTCGAAGACTGCATGCGCGTTTACCGCGAAGGCGGGCACGACGGGCTGATCGGTCTGGGCGGCGGCAGCGCGATCGACATCGCCAAAAGTGTTGCCGCGTATGCCGGTTATCACGGCGCGCTGGAGGATCTGTTCGGCATCGACCAGGTGCCGCGCAAGGGCCCGCCGCTGATCGCCATCCCGACCACCGCCGGCACCGGCTCGGAAGTGACCAACGTCGCGATCCTCTCCGACAAGGTCGCGCAACTGAAAAAGGGCATCATCAGCGACTATCTGTTGCCGGACGTGGCGCTGGTCAGCCCGCAAATGACCCTGACCTGCCCACGCAGTGTCACCGCCGCCAGTGGCGTCGATGCGCTGGTGCACGCCATCGAATCTTATTTGTCCCTCAATGCTTCAGCGATTACCGACGCACTGGCCATCGGCGCGATCAAGTTGATCACCCAGGCGTTACCCAAGGCCTACGCCAATCCTTCCAATCTGCAGGCGCGTGAAGACATGGCCACCGCCAGCCTGATGGCCGGCATGGCGTTCGGCAATGCCGGGGTCGGTGCGGTGCATGCGCTGGCGTATCCGCTGGGCGGGCGTTTCAACATCGCCCACGGCGTCAGCAACGCCTTGTTGCTGCCGTACGTCATGACCTGGAACAAGATGGCCTGCGTCGAGCGCATGCAGGATATTGCCGAAGCCATGGGCGTGAAGACCGCTCATCTGAGCGCCAATGACGCTGCGGACAAAGCCGTCGAGGCGATGACCGCGTTGTGCGCAGCGGTAGAAATCCCGTCGGGCCTGCGCAGTTTCGGTGTTCCAGAGGATGCGATTCCGGCCTTGGCCCTGGAAGCAGCGGGTATCGAGCGCCTGATGCGCAACAATCCACGCAAACTGAGTGCGATTGATATCGAGAAGATCTACCGCGCGGCCTACTGATCATCGTCCTTACGGTGCGCGCGTCAAAGCATGAGGTATACAATGCGCGCCATCGTGATTCTGCTCAGAAAAGGTGCGTCATGCAGCCCTTCGTAATTGCTCCGTCGATTCTCTCCGCCGACTTCGCCCGCCTGGGTGAAGAAGTGGACAACGTTCTGGCCGCCGGCGCCGACTTCGTGCACTTCGATGTCATGGACAACCACTACGTGCCGAACCTGACCATCGGCCCGATGGTCTGTGCCGCGCTGCGCAAGTACGGCGTAACCGCGCCGATCGACGCGCACCTGATGGTCAGCCCGGTGGATCGCATCGTTGGCGACTTCATCGAGGCCGGCGCGACGTACATCACCTTCCACCCGGAAGCCACGCAGCACGTCGACCGTTCCCTGCAACTGATCCGCGAAGGCGGCTGCAAGTCGGGCCTGGTGTTCAACCCGGCGACCCCGCTGGACGTACTCAAGTACGTGATGGACAAGGTCGACATGATCCTGCTGATGAGCGTCAACCCGGGCTTCGGCGGGCAGAAGTTCATCCCCGGCACCCTCGACAAGCTGCGTGAAGCACGCGCATTGATCGATGCCTCGGGCCGTGACATCCGCCTGGAAATCGACGGCGGCGTGAACGTGAACAACATTCGTGAAATCGCGGCGGCTGGCGCCGATACCTTCGTGGCCGGCTCGGCGATCTTCAACGCGCCGAACTACCAGGAAGTCATCGAGAAGATGCGTTCCGAACTGGCGCTGGCCCGTCCATGAGTGGCTTTGAGCAGCTGTTCCCGGGGCGTCTGCCACGGCTGGTGATGTTCGATCTGGACGGCACGCTGGTCGATTCGGTCCCTGACCTCGCCGCGGCGGTGGATAACATGCTGCTCAAACTCGGGCGCCAGCCTGTCGGCATCGAATCGGTGCGTGACTGGGTCGGCAACGGCGTGCACATGCTGGTGCGCCGGGCCCTGGCCAATCACATCGACGCCGAAGGTGTCGATGATGTCGAGGCTGAACATGCCCTGGAATTGTTCAACGGCTTTTACGAGGACGGTCACGACCTGACGGTGGTTTACCCCGGCGTGCGTGACACCCTCAAGTGGCTGAACAAGCAAGGCGTGGAGATGGCGCTGATCACCAACAAGCCGGAGCGCTTCGTCGCGCCGTTGCTGGATCAGATGAAAATCGGCCGCTATTTCAAATGGATCATCGGCGGCGATACCTTGCCGCAGAAGAAACCTGACCCGGCTGCGCTGTTTTTCGTGATGAAAATGGCCAACATCCCGGCGTCGCAATCGCTGTTTGTCGGCGATTCGCGCAGCGATGTGCTGGCGGCGAAAGCGGCGGGGGTCAAATGCGTGGCCCTCAGTTATGGCTATAACCACGGTCGGCCGATTGCCGAAGAGTCGCCGGCGCTGGTCATCGACGACCTGCGCAAGTTAATTCCCGGTTGCCTGGATCCGGCCGCTGAGATAACGTTGGCCGACGCTGTTCAACCCCCTTCTGGAAACGCCATCGTGGTGGTCACCCGCAAACTCTGGATGAAAGTCATCAAGGCCCTGGCCCGCTGGCGTTGGCGCGCCTGACTTGTTCCTGGCCGGTCTACCGGCGCGTTTGCATACCTGACTGTTAGCACCTCAAGCCACGAGGCTACCCCATGATCCGCGAAGAATTCCTGCGTTTGGCCGCTGCCGGCTATAACCGCATCCCGCTTGCCTGCGAAACCCTGGCCGACTTCGACACGCCGCTGTCGATCTACCTGAAACTGGCCGACGAGCCCAATTCCTACTTGCTCGAATCCGTGCAGGGTGGGGAGAAGTGGGGCCGTTACTCGATCATCGGCCTGCCGTGCCGCACTGTGCTGCGGGTTCATGACCATCACATCAGCGTGACCCATGACGGCGTCGAGATCGAAAGCCATGAAGCGGAAGACCCGCTGGCGTTCGTCGAAGAATTCAAAGCCCGTTACAACGTACCGACCATCCCCGGCCTGCCACGCTTCAACGGCGGCCTGGTGGGTTATTTCGGTTACGACTGCGTGCGCTATGTGGAGAAGCGTCTGGGCAAGTGCCCGAACCCGGATCCGCTGGGCGTGCCGGACATTCTGCTGATGGTGTCCGATGCGGTGGTGGTGTTCGACAACCTCGCCGGCAAAATGCACGCAATTGTCCTGGCCGACCCGTCGCAGGACGATGCCTTCGAGCAAGGTCAGGCGCGCCTGCAAGAGCTGCTGGAAAAACTCCGTCAGCCAATCACTCCGCGCCGTGGCCTGGACTTCAGCAAGCAACAATCGGCTGACCCGGTGTTCCGCTCCAGTTTCACCCAGGACGATTACGAAAAAGCCGTCGACACCATCAAGGAATACATCCTGGCCGGTGACTGCATGCAGGTCGTGCCGTCCCAGCGCATGTCGATCGACTTCAAGGCGGCGCCGATTGATCTGTACCGGGCGCTGCGTTGCTTCAACCCGACGCCTTATATGTACTTCTTCAACTTCGGCGACTTCCACGTCGTCGGCAGTTCACCGGAAGTGCTGGTGCGAGTCGAAGACAATCTGATCACCGTTCGCCCAATTGCTGGCACCCGTCCGCGTGGGGCCAACGAAGAGGCAGACCTGGCGCTGGAGAAAGACCTGCTCTCCGATCACAAGGAAATCGCCGAACACCTGATGCTGATCGACCTGGGTCGTAACGACACCGGTCGCGTATCGGAAATCGGCTCGGTGAAGCTCACCGAGAAAATGGTTATCGAGCGTTATTCCAACGTGATGCACATTGTTTCCAACGTCACCGGGCAACTGAAAGCCGGGCTGACGGCAATGGACGCATTGCGGGCGATCCTGCCGGCGGGCACCTTGTCCGGCGCACCGAAGATTCGCGCGATGGAAATCATCGACGAACTGGAGCCGGTCAAGCGTGGCGTCTATGGCGGCGCGGTCGGTTACTTTGCCTGGAACGGCAACATGGACACGGCGATTGCGATCCGCACCGCCGTGATCAAGAACGGCGAACTGCACGTGCAGGCCGGTGGCGGCATCGTTGCCGACTCGGTGCCGGCGCTGGAATGGGAAGAAACCCTGAACAAGCGTCGTGCCATGTTCCGCGCAGTCGCCCTGGCTGAACAAACCCCGGAAAGCTGACCGATGAACGTGACCCGTATGCCATGTCGCTTTGGCTGACAAAGCGCTGCGGGTCGCTCATTCGAAGGCAGCCTTTATAGTCCGTGAATTCAAGAGGTTCTCAAGCCATGTTGCTGATGATCGATAACTACGACTCTTTTACCTACAACGTTGTGCAATACCTCGGTGAGCTAGGCTCCCAGGTCAAAGTCGTGCGCAACGATGAACTGACCGTTGCCGAAATCGAAGCCCTCAACCCGGAGCGCATCGTTGTGTCGCCCGGTCCTTGCACGCCGACCGAAGCGGGCGTCTCGATTGACGTCATCAAGCATTTCGCCGGCAAACTACCGATTCTCGGCGTGTGCCTGGGCCATCAATCCATCGGCCAGGCCTTCGGCGGCGATGTGGTTCGTGCCCGCCAGGTGATGCACGGCAAGACCAGCCCGGTGTTCCACGAGGACAAAGGTGTCTTCGAAGGCCTGAACCATCCGCTGACCGTCACGCGTTATCACTCGCTGATCGTCAAGCGCGAAACCTTGCCGGACTGCCTGGAACTGACCGCCTGGACTCAGCTTGAAGACGGTTCGGTCGACGAAATCATGGGCCTGCGCCACAAGACGCTGAATATCGAAGGTGTGCAATTTCACCCTGAGTCTATCCTGACCGAGCAGGGCCACGAGTTGTTCGCCAACTTCCTCAAACAAACCGGCGGCACGCGCTAAGGACTTCCCATGAATATCAAGACAGCCCTCAGCCGTATCGTCGATCAACTCGACCTCAGCACCGATGAAATGCGCGATGTGATGCGCGAGATCATGACCGGGCAATGTACGGACGCGCAGATCGGCGCGTTCATGATGGCCATGCGCATGAAGAGCGAAAGCATCGACGAGATCGTCGGCGCCGTGTCGGTCATGCGCGAGCTGGCGGACAAGGTCGAACTGAAGACCCTCGACGGCGTGGTTGATGTGGTCGGCACCGGCGGCGATGGTGCGAACATTTTCAACGTCTCGACGGCTTCGTCCTTTGTGGTGGCAGCCGCCGGTTGCACTGTGGCCAAGCACGGTAACCGTGCGGTCTCGGGTAAAAGCGGCAGCGCCGATCTGCTGGAGGCGGCGGGCATCTATCTGAACCTGACGCCGGTTCAGGTAGCGCGTTGCATCGACAACGTCGGCATCGGTTTCATGTTTGCCCAGACTCATCACAAAGCCATGAAATACGCCGCCGGCCCGCGCAAGGATCTTGGTCTGCGTACCCTGTTCAATATGCTCGGCCCGCTTACGAATCCGGCTGGCGTGAAACATCAGGTGGTGGGCGTGTTCAGCCAGGCGCTGTGCCGGCCATTGGCCGAAGTCTTGCAACGTCTGGGCAGCAAGCATGTGCTGGTGGTGAACTCGAAAGACGGCCTGGACGAATTCAGTCTGGCTGCGCCGACCTACGTGGCGGAATTGAAGAATGACCAGATCACCGAGTATTGGGTCGAGCCGGAAGATTTGGGCATGAAGAGCCAGAGCCTGCACGGCCTGGCGGTGGAAAGCCCGGCCGCTTCGCTTGAGCTGATTCGCGATGCCCTGGGCAAGCGCAAGACCGAGAGCGGTCAGAAAGCTGCCGAGATGATCGTGCTCAATGCCGGTGCTGCACTCTATGCCGCCGACCTGGCGACCAGTTTGAAAGAAGGCGTTGCCCTGGCGCACGATGCGCTGCACACAGGCCTCGCTCGGGAAAAACTTGAGGAGTTGGGTGCATTTACCGCGGTATTCAAAGTGGAGAATGAGGGATGAGTGTACCGACGGTTCTGGAAAACATTCTGGCGCGCAAAGTCCAGGAAGTCGCCGAGCGTAGCGCTCGTGTGAGCCTGGCCGAGCTGGAAAGTCTGGCCAAGGCGGCCGATGCACCCCGTGGTTTTGCCAAGGCATTGCTGGCGCAGGCCAAGCTGAAGCAGCCAGCGGTCATTGCTGAAATCAAGAAAGCTTCGCCGAGCAAAGGCGTGATTCGCGAGAACTTCGTTCCTGCCGATATCGCCAGGAGCTACGAGAAGGGCGGCGCGACCTGCCTGTCGGTGCTCACCGATATCGATTATTTCCAGGGCGCAGATGCATATCTGCAACAGGCCCGGGCGGCGTGCAAACTGCCGGTGATTCGCAAGGATTTCATGATCGATCCGTATCAGATCGTCGAAGCCCGTGCATTGGGCGCCGACTGCGTGCTGTTGATCGTCTCAGCGCTGGACGACGTGAAAATGGCCGAGCTGGCGGCGGTGGCAAAAAGCGTTGGCCTCGACGTGCTGGTGGAAGTCCATGACGGCGACGAACTGGAGCGGGCCTTGAAAACCCTCGACACGCCGTTGGTCGGCGTGAACAACCGCAACCTGCACACCTTCGACGTCAGTCTGGAAACCACGCTGGACTTGTTGCCGCGGATTCCGCGTGACCGTTTGGTGATCACTGAAAGCGGCATCCTCAATCGTGCCGATGTCGAGCTGATGGAAATCAGCGACGTGTATGCGTTCCTGGTCGGCGAAGCGTTCATGCGCGCCGAAAGCCCGGGCACCGAGCTTCAGCGCCTGTTCTTCCCGGAGCGTGGCGTACCCGTCAGCGGTTCTACCCTCGACTGATTACTGGCAGATCGAGTCGACCCCATCGCCGGCAAGCCGGTCTCGCTCCCACAAGGGTTTTGCTAACGGCAAAGATCCAATGTGGGAGCGAGCCTGCTCGCGATGGCGGCATAAGAAGCACCACAGACTGACCGTCCTATGGAAGACCTTATGACCTCTCCTGTTTCCTTGACCATCGAAGCGGGCCTGCAAGCGGAACAGGATTTGCTGGCCTCAGTCTGCACCGGCGATTCGGAGTTTGCTCTGCTGTTCTGGCAGCCAAACGACAAAGCACTGGTCATGCCACGCCGCCTGAACCGCCTGCCCGGTTTCGAAACCGCTTGCGAGGTATCGGCCGCCGCAGGCTGGCCGGTTCTCTTGCGTGAAACCGGCGGTGAACCCGTGCCGCAATCCGCTTCAACCATCAACATCGCACTGGTCTACGCGCCACCGCGTAGCGAGGGCGACCAGAACCGCATCGAAGCCGCCTATCGCCGACTTTGCGATCCGATCTGTCAGTTGCTGGATGAACTGGGCGGCGTTTCGTCCCTGGGCGAAATCGACGGCGCATTTTGCGATGGCCGTTTCAACGTCAATCTCGACGGTCGCAAGATGGTCGGCACCGCCCAGCGCTGGCGCCAGAGCAAGGGCGGCACGCGCCCGGTCGGGTTGGTGCACGGTGCGTTGTTGCTGGATAACGAGCGCGAATCAATGGTCGCGGCGGTCAATCGCTTCAATGAAGCGTGCGGCCTGGAGCAACGGGTCCGCGCCGAAAGCCACATCGCACTCCATGAGAAGTTCGCCGCACCTGACGCATTGGCACGGCTCGATGCACTCTATCGCCAGTTGCTGGCAGACATGTTCAAGGCTTAGCGCGTCCCGAAGACCACCATGGTCTTGCCTTTGACGTCCACCAGGTTGCGTTCTTCCAGGTCTTTAAGGACGCGACCGACCATCTCCCGGGAGCACCCGACAATCCGCCCGATTTCCTGACGGGTCACCTTGATCTGCATGCCATCGGGGTGGGTCATCGCATCGGGCTGTTTGCACAATTCCAGCAGGCAACGGGCAACGCGGCCTGTCACGTCGAAGAATGCGAGGTCACCGACCTTGCGTGTGGTGTTGCGCAAGCGTTGTGCGATTTGTCCGCTAAGTACGTAAAGAATGTCCGGGTCTTGCTGGGACAGCTCGCGGAATTTGGCGTAGCTGATTTCCGCGACTTCGCACTCGATCTTGGCGCGCACCCAGGCGCTGCGTTCCTGTTCGAGACCGGCCTGTTCAAACAGACCCAACTCGCCGAAGAAGTCTCCGGAGTTCAGGTAGGCAATGATCATTTCACGGCCGTCATCATCCTCGATCAGGATGGTGACCGAGCCTTTGATGATGAAGAACAGCGTCTCCGAGCGGTCGCCGGCGCAAATGATATTGCTCTTGGCCGCATAGCGACGGCGCTGGCAATGCATCAACAGTTTGTCGAGGTTCTTGATCTTGGGTGTAGGGGCAATAGCAACCATGGTTGTATCCCGGAAAGACTGCACGGTGTGTTTGGTTTTTTTATGAGGCACTGAGGTTGCTACAAAGCTGGCAATGCGCCAGCGAATTGGCGCCAGCTTAACAGACACTTCCTGCAATATTCGAGATTTTACCTACAAAGCAAAAGGTTCTGTCCTAGGACGGCAAGCGCTGTCAATCCAGGGCCCTGTGCTAAGCTGGCGACCCTTTTTTATACAGTGGAGTCTTGGCGATGAAGGCACGCATCCAATGGGCTGGCGAAGCCATGTTCCTCGGCGAATCCGGTAGCGGTCATGTCGTGGTCATGGACGGTCCGCCCGATGCCGGTGGTCGTAACCTGGGTGTCCGGCCGATGGAAATGCTCCTGCTGGGTGTCGGCGGTTGCAGCAATTTCGACGTGGTCAGTATTCTCAAGAAGTCCCGTCAGGCCGTCGAAAGCTGCGAAGCCTTCCTCGAAGCCGAGCGCGCGACCGAGGACCCGAAGGTCTTCACCAAGATCCACATGCACTTCGTGGTCAAGGGCCGCGGGCTGAAAGAAGCCCAGGTCAAGCGCGCCATCGAGCTGTCTGCCGAGAAGTATTGCTCGGCCTCGATCATGCTCGGCGCGGCGGGTGTCGCGATTACCCACGACTACGAAATCATCGAACTCGGTTGATTCGACATTCAACTATCATAAAAGCGGTGCAGACTCTGGCGATCCCAAGCTGACGTCTGCATAATGCGCCACTTTTTTCAGGGTCGTGGTCCGTCAACCGACAGGCCGCTCGCCCGAACAGACAACCAAAATCGCCATCGCGAAGAGGTGTTAACCGTCCTACGCAGGTGCGTCGTTCGCATCTGACGGGCATGCTTGATCACGCGGCCCGGGCCGCAATACATAGAGAGTTTTTAACGGTGAAAAGCAAACTCAAGCTCCACGGGTTCAATAACCTGACAAAGACCTTGAGCTTCAACATCTATGACATCTGCTACGCGGAAACCCCGCAAGACCAGCAGGCTTACGTCGAGTACATCAATGAAGAGTACAACGCGAAACGCCTGACGCAGATCCTCACGGAAGTTGTCGATATCATTGGTGCCAACATCCTGAACATTGCCAGTCAGGACTACGACCCACAGGGCGCCAGCGTCACGATTCTGATCTCTGAAGAGCCGGTGACCCCGACCGACAGCCAGATCGAAGAGTCTCCGGGCCCGTTGCCCGAAATCATCCTGGCCCACCTCGACAAGAGCCACATCACGGTGCACACCTACCCGGAAATCCATCCGGACGACGGTATTGCGACCTTCCGTGTGGACATTGACGTGTCGACCTGTGGCGTCATTTCACCGCTTAAAGCGCTCAACTTCCTGATTCACCAGTTCGATTCGGACATCGTGACCGTGGATTACCGTGTGCGCGGTTTCACCCGTGACGTCGAAGGCAACAAGCACTTCATCGATCACGAGATCAACTCGATCCAGAACTACCTGTCCGAAGACACCCGCGACGCGTACCAGATGACCGACGTGAACGTGTACCAGGAAAACCTGTTCCACACCAAAATGCTGCTGAAGAACTTCGAACTGGATAACTACCTGTTCGGCGACGCGACCAACAACCTGTCCCCTGAGCAACGCGCCCAAGTGACGGATCGTGTGAAACACGAAATGCTCGAAATCTTCTACGCGCGCAACATGCCGACCTAAGATTCTCGAGCACAAAAAAAGGCGACTCCCTCACGGCAGTCGCCTTTTTTATTGCCGCAGATCCCATGTAGGAGCGAGGCTTGCCCGCGAAGAGGCCCTAACGAACAACACAATCGTCAGATTCTGTAGGTACTCTTGGTCATCACCTTGGCCATCAAGCTCATCCCGAACTTCACCGGCGCCGGAAAACGAAAGCCCCCAGCCTCCAGCGCACTTTCGGCATGTTGCTCTTCATCAACACGCATCTGCTCAAGAATCGCCCGGGACTTTTCGTCCTCGGCCGGCAGTTGCTCAAGGTGTTCGTTCAAGTGCTTGCACACCTGATGCTCGGTAGCCGCAACGAAACCCAGGCTGACCTTGTCGCTGATCAACCCGGCCACCGCGCCAATCCCGAATGACATGCCGTAGAACAGCGGGTTGAGAATGCTGGTATGGCTGCCCAACTGCTTGATGCGTTGCTCGCACCAGACCAGATGGTCGATCTCTTCTTCAGCAGCATGTTCCATGGCGGCGCGCACCTGCGGCAACTTGGCGGTCAGGGCCTGCCCTTGATACAGCGCCTGGGCGCAGACTTCGCCGGTATGGTTGATGCGCATCAGACCGGCGACGTGCCGGGTGTCTTCGTCGCTCATTTGCGTTTCCGGCTGCACGATCGCAGGGGACGGACGGTACGGCTGGCCGCTGAAGGGCAGCAGGGTACGCATCGCGGCATCGGCTTGCAGCAGAAGACGGTCAATGGGCGAGTAGTGACGTTGGGTAGTCATGCTGATCTCCGGGAGGAATCTCGGCGGCCAGTTTAACCCAATCGGCCGGGGAAGGTTTGCGCTGGGTCATCAACCCTGTAGGAGCGAGGCTTGCCCGCGAAGAACGATAATGCGGTCTATCTGAACAACCGCATCGACCTTTTCGCGGGCAAGCCTCGCTCCTACAGGGATGCGCAGTGGATCAACCCGGCGGCCAGTGCATCTGACGCTGACCCAGCACATGCATATGAATGTGGTAGACAGTCTGCCCACCTTCTTCATTGCAGTTCATGACAACGCGAAAACCTTTTTCGCAACCCAGTTCCAGTGCCAGGCGCTGGGCAGTGAACAGAATATGCCCGGCCAATGCCTTGTCGTCCTCGGTGAGGTCGTTCAAGGTGCGCACCGGTTTCTTCGGGATCACCAGAAAATGCACCGGTGCCTGCGGGGCGATGTCGTGGAAGGCCAGTACCTGGTCGTCCTCGTAAATGATCTTCGCCGGGATTTCCCGGTTGATGATCTTGGTGAACAGAGTATCCACAGCTGTTTTCTCCGTTGTTTGGGCTGGCCTGAGTGTACTCATGGGGGATCCCCGAGCCCAGCCTTTTGCCTTGAAGCCAGGTCAGCGCGGGCAATAGGCCTTGTTGACCATGCCTGTGATGGTCCTGATCAGCCAGCGTGAGCCGAGCCGTGGCAGGAAAGCGAACCAGCGGTTCAGCCTGCCCGGAATAATAATGGCGCGATTCTTATCCAGAGCCCGCACGGTATAGAGCGCGACTTCCTCGGGACTCATCAGCAGTTTGCTGTCGACCAGTTTGTCGCTGTTCAGTTGTGCGGTGCGGAAAAACGCGGTGCGGGTCGGGCCGGGGCAGAGTACGGAAACCTTGACTGCGCATTTCTTCAGCTCGACGCGCAACCCTTCGGAAAAGTGCAGTACATAGGCTTTGCTGGCGTAGTAAGTGCTCATCCACGGGCCGGGATGGAACGCTGCAACCGAGGCGACGTTCAAGATCTGCCCGCCGCCCTGCAAGGCCATGCTGTTGCCGATGGCATGGCACAGGCGAGTGAGGGCCAGAATGTTCACCTCGATCAGGTCTTGTTCGGTCATCCAGTCCTGCGCCAGAAACGGGCCGCAGGTGCCGATGCCGGCGCAGTTCACCAGCAAGTCGATCTGCCGGTCGCCTTCTTCCAGTTCCAGCAGAAACCCGGACAGGCGCAGCGGCTCGCCGAGGTCGCAGGCGCGGAACAACACCTCCACGCCAAAACGTTGGGTCAGTTCAATTGCAATACTTTCCAGCTGATCACGCTGTCGGGCCACCAGAATCAGGCTGCGGCCACGGCGGGCCAGCGCTTCGGCCATCGCCAGGCCGATGCCGCTGGAAGCGCCAGTGATCAGAGCGTAACGGGTCATGCAGTTCTCCATCGCAACAGCTCCGCGCCTGCGACGCAGGTGTCACGGGCGGGGAGCGCTGTTCATTCTTTCGCAGAGTCTACAGGGGCCGGGGCTTATTGGGCTTCCTCGTCTGCGGAATCCGGCACTTCTTCAGCCTCTGCGGCGGGCTCGACTTCCACTTCTTCGGTGGTTAGCGAGCTGCTGTCATAGCTGAGTCCGGCAGCGTCTTCGTACTCTTGCTGGATCGCACTGAAAGCGCCGGCCAATACACCGACAAAGACGATGGCAATGAATACCACCCACAGCGAAGACAACACTTTGACTGCGGTGGTGTTTGGCGGTGGTGGTGGGCCGTAGCGATTGGCGATGGTGTTGCCCGGCACGCACATGAGCACAAACGGAAAGAAGCTGCCTATGAACGGCACTAGATTGAGCAGCCAGAGCCAGCCGGACCAGCCGATGTCGTGCAGGCGCTGAACGCTGATCTGAACGGTGACGACCGCGATGGCGATGCACAGGAGCACCACCACCAGGCCGCCGACAATCAGGCCTGCAGTCGAGTCGCTGGCGATCAGGGCGATGGCGAAAATGGCGACGACCGACCCGACGCCGAGCATGACCAGCGTCGCCACCATGGTCCAGGCCAGATAGCGCAAACGGCCGATTCGCCCTTCGACGCCAAAAGGCTTGAGCGTGCCGAACGGCGGCAGGTTTTCGCCGACCCTGGCCTGAGGTGGTGCGTACGGCGACTCTGGTTCTGCGAACGCGGGTTTACTGCTGGCGGGGGCGTGGTGGTGAGCGTCGGCCAGGTTCAGTTCAATCGAGGGCTCGGCTTCAATGCGGGCTTCGATGCCGGTTTTCGTCAGCGCCTGAAGGTAGGTTTGCGCGTCAGTCTGCGACAGGCCTTGCTTGAGCGTAACAGCCTGTCCGTTGAACAGTCGTTCGACGGCTGCCACTTCGCTTTTGTACAACGCCGCCAGATTGAGTTTGGCGGTGGTGAGGTCGATCCCTGGCAGCAGAGCGCCGTCGAATACGATCTTGAAACGGTTGTCGCTCATTGCGAAGCATCCTTGTCGCGGGTGTTTGAATAGTTAGAGAGTTGCGAGCCCGGAGTGTCAGGCCAGTCGAGGATGACTGGCCAAATTTCCTGCTAACGCGGCCAGCGTTTCGGCAGTTGTGCTGCCAGCTCCAGCGCCTGGCGGTATTCAGCGTCCAGCCGGGCAACCAATTGATCCACGCTCGGTAAATCGTCTATCTCTCCGACGCCCTGGCCGGCGGACCACACGGTTTTCCAGGCCTTGGCTTCATCGCTCAATGGCTTGAGCTTGGAGCCGAAGTTGACCTCGCCCTTGTTTTGCAACGCCGCCATGTCGAAACCGGCGGCTTCCAGGCTTTGGCGCATGAAACTCGCCGGAACACCCGACACCGCTGGAGTATGAATGATGTCTGCCGCTCTGGATGTCAGCAGCATCTCCTTGTAGGCCTCAGGCGCATGGCTTTCAGTGGTGCCGATAAATCGCGTACCAAAGTAGGCCAGATCCGCGCCGAGCAATTGTGCCGCGAGTATCTCGTGACCGTGATTGAGGCAGCCGGCCAGCAACAGCGTCTTGTCGAAGAACTGGCGGATTTCGGCAATCAGCGAAAACGGGCTCCAGGTACCCGCGTGTCCACCGGCGCCTGCGGCAACGGCGATCAAGCCATCTACGCCAGCCTCCGCTGCTTTCTCTGCGTGGCGACGAGTCGTTACGTCATGGAATACCAGGCCGCCGTAGCCGTGGACTGCGTCGACCAGTTCTTTAACGGCACCAAGGCTGGTGATCACGATCGGCACCTTGTGCTCGATGCAGATCTCCAGGTCCGCTTGCAGGCGCGGGTTGCTGTTGTGGACGATCAGGTTCACGGCGTAGGGCGCCGGGTTTTCCATTGTCGCCAACCCTGCTTCGATTTCTTCCAGCCAGGCCTTGAAGCCGCTGCTCTCACGCTGGTTCAGCGCGGGGAAGCTGCCCACCACACCATTACGGCAGCAGGCGAGTACCAGTTGCGGGTTGGAAATCAGGAACATCGGCGCTGCCACCACGGGCAGGCGCAAACGTTGTTCGAGCAAAGCGGGCAGCGACATTGGAAGTACCCCGGTGAGTGGTGCCGATTGAAGTTAGAACGGCCGAACGACGACCAGAATTACGATAGCCAGCAATATCAGAACCGGCACTTCATTGAACCAGCGATAAAAGACATGGCTGCGGGTGTTTTCGCCACGGGCAAATCGTTTCACCTGCGCGCCGCACATGTGGTGGTAGCCGATCAGGATCACCACCAGCGTCAATTTGGCGTGAATCCAGGCACCTTGGCTGAATATGCCTGGGTTCAGCGCAATCAGCGCAATGCCGAATACCAGCGTGGCGATCATCGCCGGGCCCATGATGCCGCGATACAGCTTGCGCTCCATCAGGCTGAAGCGTTCCTTGCTGACGGTGTCTTCGCTTTGGGCGTGATAGACGAACAGGCGCGGCAGGTAAAACAGGCCGGCAAACCAGCAGACCATGCTGATGATATGAAGCGCTTTGAGCCACAGATAAAGCATTTTTGGTTATTCCCAGGTTCACGGTAGCGAAGATAGTAGAGGGTAGAGCGTCCGCACGTCACCTTGACGGTTGTCGCAGGGCGATACGGGCCCTATTATCGACGGCTTTCCAGTGGGTTCGTTGAGGGCAGGTTTATGGTCAAGGTCGGTATCGTCGGCGGCACGGGTTACACCGGTGTCGAACTGCTGCGTCTGTTGGCACAGCATCCGCAGGCAGAAGTGGTGGTGATCACTTCCCGATCCGAGGCCGGTCTGGCCGTGGCTGATATGTATCCGAACCTGCGCGGCCATTACGACGGCCTGGCGTTTAGCGTTCCGGACATCAAGACCCTGGGCGCCTGCGACGTGGTGTTCTTCGCCACGCCTCACGGTGTTGCCCACGCGCTGGCCGGTGAACTGCTGGCGGCCGGAACCAAGGTCATCGACCTGTCCGCGGACTTCCGTCTGCAAGATGCCGATGAGTGGGCCAAGTGGTACGGCCAGCCGCACGGTGCGCCGCAGCTGCTGGAAGAAGCGGTCTACGGCTTGCCGGAAGTCAATCGCGAACAGATCAAGCAGGCTCGCCTGATCGCCGTACCGGGTTGCTATCCAACGGCTACGCAATTGGGTTTCCTGCCATTGCTCGAAGCTAGTCTGGCCGATACCACGCGCTTGATCGCTGACTGCAAATCCGGCGTCAGCGGTGCCGGTCGTGGTGCTGCCGTAGGTTCGCTGTACGCCGAAACGTCGGAAAGCATGAAGGCCTACGCCGTGAAAGGTCACCGTCACTTGCCGGAAATTCGCCAGGGTCTGCGTCGTGCTGCAGGAAAGGATGTCGGCCTGACCTTCGTTCCGCACCTGACGCCGATGATTCGCGGCATTCACTCGACGCTCTACGCGACGGTCGTGGATCGTTCGGTGGATCTGCAGGCACTGTTTGAAAAGCGCTATGCCAACGAGCCGTTCGTTGATGTGATGCCAGCAGGCAGCCACCCGGAAACCCGCAGCGTGCGCGGCGCCAACGTCTGCCGTATCGCCGTGCATCGTCCGCAGGACGGTGACCTGGTGGTGGTGTTGTCGGTCATCGATAACCTGGTAAAAGGTGCGTCGGGTCAGGCGGTGCAGAACCTGAACATCCTGTTCGGTCTGGATGAGCGTCTGGGCTTGTCGCACGCCGGCATGTTGCCGTAAGGCTTCAGCCCGCTCAGCAAAAAGGCCCGTTGAACGGGCCTTTTTGCGTTTCGAGCCGGCGATCGGGTTTATTGATATACCGTAACAATAGTTGACCGCTTTTCTAGGAGAAGCGGATAATGCGCGTCATCACGCATTATGGCGGCGTAACGCCGGGAGATAGTCAGCATGAGCGTCGAATCCTTCACCCCCACGGCTTTGCAATTTACCCACGGTGCCGCGCACAAGGTGAAGAGCCTGGTCGATGAAGAGGGGAATGATCGCTTGAAGCTGCGCGTATTCGTTACGGGCGGCGGTTGTTCAGGTTTTCAGTACGGCTTCACCTTCGATGAAGAAGTGGCCGATGACGACACCATCGTCGAGCGCGAGGGCGTGAGCCTGGTCGTCGATCCGATGAGCTTCCAGTACCTGGCAGGTGCCGAGGTGGATTATCAGGAAGGTCTGGAAGGTTCGCGTTTCGTGATCAAGAACCCGAACGCCAGCACCACGTGTGGTTGCGGCTCTTCGTTCTCGATCTGATCGCGATTCACCGCATTACAAACGCCGCATGGCCTCAGGGCTCTGCGGCGTTTTGCTGTCTGGCGTTCAGGCCGGGTAGATGGCGCCAAGTACGCGCAGGCCGCGAGCGCCGGTGACGCTTGGGCGATTGGCCGCGATGCCTTCCAGGCAGCAATGAGCCAGCCAGGCGAAGGCCATGGCTTCGACCCAGTCCGGGTCAACGCCATGAGTGGCGGTGCTGCTGACGTTCGCGTTTGGCAGCAGGCTGGCCAGGCGCTTCATCAACGTGGCGTTGTGCGCACCGCCGCCGCAGACCAGCAACTCTCGGGTATCCGCCTGGGCGCTTTGCAATGATTCGACGATGGTCAGCGCGGTCAGCTCAAGCAGTGTTGCTTGCACGTCTTCGGCGGCGAAGGTCGGCAATTGCGAAAGATGCTGTGTCAGCCATGGCAGATTGAACACTTCACGGCCGGTGCTCTTCGGGCCTTTGGTCACGAAGAACGGATCACTGAGTAGCGCTTTCAACAGAACAGGTTCGACTTGGCCGCTGGCTGCCCATTGGCCGTCACGATCAAAGTTTTCGCCGCGTTGCTGATGAATCCACGCGTCCAGCAGTACGTTCCCGGGGCCGCAGTCGAAACCGGCTACGGGTTGGCCGGGTTCGATCAGGCTGAGGTTGCTGAAACCGCCGACGTTCAATACCGCGCGGTTGCCCGCTTGCTCTTCAAACAGCGCTTCGTGAAACGCTGGCACCAGTGGTGCGCCTTGCCCGCCGGCCGCAACGTCGCGACTGCGGAAGTCACTGACCACGGTGATACCGGTCAATTCGGTCAGCAGGGCAGGGTTGCCGATCTGTACCGTGAAGCCGCGTGCCGGTTCGTGGCGAATGGTCTGGCCATGGCTGCCAATCGCGCGAATGTCTTCGGGTTTCAGGTTTTGTTGGTCAAGAAGGGTGCGAATGCCCTGCGCCGCTAGGGTGACCCAGTTTTGCTGGGCGATGGCGGAGCGGGCAATCTCGTCCGGGCCACTGGCGCACAAGCCAAGCAGCTCGGTGCGCAGGGAATCAGGCATGGGAATGTAGTTCGTGGCGACCAGTCTGATCGCCGGGTTCAACTCAACCAGCGCGATGTCCAGGCCATCGAGACTGGTTCCGGACATCACACCTATATAGAGCGTCATGGCTTAGCGCTTGCTCGAAGCCAGTTGGGTGGATTTCTCTTGGTCCATACGCGCCATCAGAGGCTGACTCTGCGCGAGGAAACGTGCCCGTTCTGCTTTGGAAATTGGATCGGCCATCGCCACTTTTTGACCTAGTGGATCGACGTGCACACCATTGACCTGGAACTCGTAGTGCAGATGCGGTCCGGTGGACAGGCCGGTAGTGCCGATATAGCCAATCACTTGACCCTGCTTGACGGAGCTGCCGGTCTGCACACCTTTCGCAAAGCCCTGCATATGGCCGTACAGCGTGCGATAAGTGTTGCCGTGCTGGATGATCACGGTATTGCCATAACCGCCGCGACGGCCGGCCAACAACACCTTGCCATCACCGGCCGCCTTGATTGGCGTACCGCGCGGAGCTGCGTAGTCGACGCCTTTGTGAGCGCGGATCTTGTTCAGGATCGGGTGTTTGCGGCCCATGGAGAATTTCGAGCTGATGCGGGCAAAGTCTACCGGGGTGCGGATAAACGCCTTGCGCATGCTGTTGCCGTCAGCAGTGTAATAGCTGCTGTTGCCTTGTTTGTTTGTGTAACGCACGGCGGTGTAGGTCTTGCCGCGGTTGGTGAATCGCGCGGAAAGAATCGGGCCATTGCCGACAGCCTTGCCGTTGACGACTTTCTGTTCGTAGATCACGTCGAACTCGTCACCCTGGCGAATATCCTGGGCGAAGTCGACGTCATAGCCAAACACGCTGGCCATGTCCATGGTCAGGCTGTGGGACAGGCCTGCGCGCGCGGCGGATTGCGACAACGAGCTGTTGATCACGCCGTGAACGTAGGCGGAGCGCACGGTAGGCTTGGCGGTGATGCGGTTGAACACATAACCCTTGTCATTCTTGGTCAGGGTGATGCTTTCGAGGTCGCTGACCTTGCTGTGCAGGTTGGTCAGCTGACCTTCGGGGTTCAGTTCGAATTCGAGTTTCTGGCCGTGTTTGAGTTGGCTGAATTGCTTGGCCTGCTTGTCGCTGGCCAATACTTCATGCACCGAAGTGGCCGGAAGGCCGACTTTCTCGAACAGCGTGGAGAGCGTATCGCCTTTGGCGACGATCACTTCCCTGTGATTGGGACCCTTCTTTTCTTCGACAACCGGCGCGGGTTTGGCCTGGGCAGTTTGCTGGGGCTCTTCGGTGCTGTCTTCGATCTGCGCGAAAGGGGAAGTTACCGGCTCATTTGTGGCTTGGGCGACGTCGGCAGCGTCTTGATCTTGTGTCAGTTGTTCAGCAGGGCTTTCCAGTTCAAGACTCAGGGTCGTCTTTTTGGCTTCTACATCACTGGAAGGAAATACCAGAAGCGCCAGGCTCAGAAGGGCGGCGATACCACTTGCTGCGAGCAGGTGGGTCTTCGGGTAAAGCGGGGGCGCTTTAGACGATTCTTTGGTCATAGGTAATTTTGACTTTGAAAAAGATGAATTGGAAAAGATGAATGACATGATGAAGATGAAATAACTGTATAAAATATAACCAAATCATCTCTGAAGCAAGTCCGCGGTCACTCTGTCAGCGGACTGGCGTCATTGCGCCGGCCAAACTTTGTATTTGACGCGTGATCTTGTATGGTTGGTTCCCTTTGAATTCGAGCCTTGCGGGTCTGTTATGAAGTCGGTTGAAGAGCAGCTAGCGCTGATCAAACGTGGTGCAGAAGAACTGTTGGTCGAGTCCGAGCTGATCGAAAAGCTCAAGCGTGGCCAGCCGCTACGTATTAAGGCAGGCTTCGATCCGACCGCGCCGGATTTGCACCTGGGTCACACGGTGCTAATTAATAAGCTGCGCCAGTTCCAGGAACTGGGGCATCAGGTGATCTTCCTTATAGGTGACTTCACCGGGATGATCGGTGATCCGAGCGGCAAGAGCGCTACGCGTCCGCCGCTAACCCGTGAGCAGGTTCTCGAGAATGCCGAGACCTACAAGACCCAGGTTTTCAAGATTCTTGATCCGGCCAAAACCGAGGTGGCGTTCAACTCCACCTGGATGGATCAGATGGGGCCGGCCGACTTCATTCGCCTGACTTCGCAGTACACCGTTGCTCGCATGCTCGAGCGCGACGATTTCGACAAGCGCTACACGACCAATCAGCCAATCGCCATCCATGAGTTCCTCTATCCGCTGGTTCAGGGTTACGACTCGGTCGCCTTGCGCGCGGATGTCGAGCTGGGCGGTACCGATCAGAAGTTCAACCTGTTGATGGGGCGTGAGCTGCAGCGCGGTTATGGGCAGGATCCTCAGTGCATCCTGACCATGCCGTTGCTTGAAGGTCTGGATGGCGTGAAGAAGATGTCCAAGTCCTTGGGCAACTACGTCGGTATTCAGGAAGCGCCGGGAGTGATGTACAGCAAGCTGGTTTCGATTCCGGATGCGCTGATGTGGCGTTACTTCGAATTGCTCAGCTTCCGTTCCATGGATGAGATCAATGCGTTCCGCGCCGATGTCGAGGCGGGTGCCAATCCGCGCGACATCAAGATCAAGTTGGCCGAAGAGATCGTTGCGCGCTTCCATGGTGAAGAAGCAGCAGCCAATGCTCATCGTGCAGCGGGCAATCGTATGAAGGATGGCGAGCTGCCGGACGATTTGCCGGAAATCGAATTGACCGCTACTGAAGATATGCCGATCGCTGCTGTCCTTAATAAGGCAGGCCTGGTGAAGAACTCGGCGGTAGCGCGTGATCTGCTGAATTCCGGCGGTGTACGTATAGATGGTGAGGTTGTGGATCGCACCTTTATATACGTGTTGGGCGCGACCCATGTTTGCCAGGCTGGCAAGAAGGCATTTGCGCGTATTTCGCTCAAATCCGAATAAAGCTGGAATTAGGGGTTGACGGCAGATTCTAGAAGTCTATAATTCGCCCCACTTCCGGCGCAGTCGAAACGGAAAACTCCTTGGTAAACAATGAGTTGCGCAGTTTTCGACAGCGGGTTGCTTCAGATCATCG
>NZ_JACVBL010000022.1:0-58925 GCF_014852285.1 Pseudomonas sp. PDM02
CGCGGCGGGCCCACGGAGCAGGACCGGAGCGAGGGCATGCCGAGCCACAGCGAGGCACCGAACGAAAGGGGCAAAAGCGCTTGGTTACTTGGCGCTTCTCCAAGTGACTCGCCGTAAGGGCGAAACCAATAGCCGCCGTTACCCCAATAACGGATATGTACACCCCCCAAAAAAACCCAAACACCCCACACAAAGCCTTCGCGAGCAAATCCCACCAACACCGCGAAAAACAGAATTACCGCAAACACGAGCCGTTTTCGCTACTCTGGCTCAAAGCACCCATCGCCCCGCCACTCACCCGACCGAGGCACCATGATCATTTCATCCGCATCCGACTATCGCGAGGCAGCCCGCCGCAAACTCCCCCGGTTCTTGTTCGATTACATCGATGGAGGCGCTTATGCGGAGCACACACTAAGGGCCAACAGCGCCGACCTGACAGGCATCAGCCTGCGTCAGCGCATTCTGAAAAACGTCGAAACCCTGAGCCTGCAAACCACCCTCTTCGACCAGCCCCTCGCAATGCCGATCATCCTGGCGCCCGTAGGCCTGACAGGCATGTTCGCCCGTCGAGGCGAAGTACAAGCCGTGAAAGCGGCGCAAAACAAAGGCATTCCCCTGTGCCTGTCGACGGTCTCGGTGTGTTCGATCGAGGAAGTGGTGGCGCAAAGCCAACAATCCATCTGGTTCCAGCTGTACGTGCTGAAAGACCGGGGCTTCATGAAAAACGCCCTGGAACGGGCCAAGGCCGCCGGGGTGAAGAACCTGGTGTTTACCGTCGACATGCCCACGCCCGGTGCCCGATACCGGGATGCGCACTCGGGCATGTCCGGACCGTTTGCGTCATCGCGGCGAATACTTCAGGCGATGACCCGGCCCGACTGGGCCTTCAACGTCGGCGTCATGGGACGCCCGCACGATCTGGGCAACATCTCGAAGTACCTTGGCAAAGCCGTCACGCTCGAAGACTACATGGGCTGGCTGGCGAACAACTTCGACCCGTCGATCAGCTGGAGCGATCTGGAGTGGATTCGTGACTTCTGGAAAGGCCCGATGATCATCAAGGGCATTCTCGATCCTCAGGACGCGCGAGACGCCGTCAGCTTTGGCGCGGACGGCATTGTGGTATCGAACCACGGCGGACGACAGCTGGACGGCGTGCTTTCCACCGCCAAGGCATTGCCGCCCATCGTACAAGCGGTGGGCAATGATCTGACGGTGCTGGTCGACTCGGGGATCCGCTCGGGGCTCGATGTCGTGCGGATGCTGGCCCTGGGCGCGAAAGGTGTATTGCTGGGGCGATCGATGGCCTATGCCCTGGCCGCCGACGGTCAACGCGGGGTGGAAAACATGCTGGATATTTTCGCCAAAGAGATGCGCGTGGCCATGACGTTGACCGGAGTGACCTCGATTGCTCAGATCGATGAGTCGACGCTGGTGCAGGCGGTTCGTGAACTGAACGCTTGATCGTAAAAACGCCCTGTCGATGCAGGGCGTTTTCAATCACTCGACGTCTTTGAGAATCTCGAACTTCACCTGATCGGGATAGAACGCAATGTAGCCCCGAATCTGTTCTACCGACACCTTGGGATCTTCATAACTCCACGCCGCATTCGCGCCCTCATGCCCCGGGACCTGCAGGCTGAAATAGCTCGCATCACCCTTGTAGGGGCAGTAACTCGTGTGGTCGGTGCGGGCAAAATACTTCTCGTCGATATCCTCCCGGGGCACGTAGTACACCGGAGGGTAATTGGCCTCCAGCAGCACCAGCGCGCGCGCCGACGCAGCCACCTGAATGCCGTGAAACTTCACCAACAGACAGCCAGGCTGCTCGGCGATGGTAATGACAGGGCTAGGACCGGAGCTTTTCATGAAATGCGTTCCTCGGGACGGTGAAAAACCTGTGGGAGCGTGCGATGCGGCAATCCGACTTGCCCGCAATGGGTCGCACAGTGCCCCAAAACTTGAGAACACAGCTTTGTCAGGTATAACCCAGATTTCATCAGCGCGACGGCTTCACAGCCGAACGGGGCGCTGAAGCTATCCGTCGCAGGACCGGCACAAGCGCAGAGGCGGATAACGTCAAATGCAGAAGCGAGATGCCGTTCGTTGCAATGAGTCGAAACGCACGAGCTGTACATCCATACAGATAAAGATTGCTCCATCGCTCATCAGCCGCCATTCTGTGCACCTCCCGGCAGTTGATGAACGATGGTGGTTATGCGGTTGTACCTCTGTGAAAAACCTTCCCAGGCCAAAGACATTGCGGCCGTGCTCGGCGCCCGGCGTCGCGGCGACGGCTGCTGGTTGGGAACGGACGTCACGGTGACCTGGTGCATCGGCCATCTGCTGGAAACCGCGCCACCGGATGCCTACGACGCACGCTACAAGCGCTGGGTGCTGGCGGATCTGCCGATCATTCCGGACAAATGGAAAATGACCGTCAAACCGCGCACCGCCAGTCAGTACAAGGCCGTCAAACGCTTGCTCGGCGAGGCCGATGAGTTGGTGATCGCCACCGACGCCGACCGTGAGGGCGAAATGATCGCCCGGGAACTGGTGGAGCATTGCCGTTATCGTGGGCCGATCCAGCGGTTGTGGCTGTCGGCGCTGGACGATGCGTCAATCCGCAAGGCATTGGCTGCGCTGAAGCCGGGGGCGGAGACCTTCAGCCTTTATCATTCGGCATTGGGCCGTTCACGGGCCGACTGGCTGATCGGCATGAACATGAGCCGGTTGTTCACGCTGCTGGGGCGCCAGTCCGGTTATCAGGGCGTATTGCCGGTCGGTCGAGTGCAAACGCCGACCCTGCGTCTGGTGGTGGACCGCGACCGCAGCATCGCCGATTTCGTCCCCGTGGCTTACTGGGCCATCGACGTGCAGCTGCTGCACGATGGCACCGCGTTCACTGCACAGTGGCGTGCGCCGTCCGACGTTTGCGACGACCAGGATCGCTGCCTCAATCAGGCACTCGCACAACAGGCAGCTGCGGCGATTGGCAACGCGGCGAGCGCCCGGGTGATCAAACTGCGTACCGAGCGCATGCGCGAAGTGGCGCCATTGCCGTTCGATCTGGGCACCTTGCAGGAGGTCTGTTCGAAGAAACTCGGGCTTGGCGCTCAGGAAACCCTCGACATCGCCCAGGCACTCTACGAAACCCATAAAGTCATCACCTACCCTCGCAGCGACTGCGGTTACCTGCCGGTGAGTCAACACAGTGAAGCGCCCGGTATTCTCGCCGCCCTGCGGCAAGCAGATCCGACGCTGAACGCCTTGCAGGACCACCTTGAACCGCAACGGCGCTCACGGGCCTGGAATGACGCCAAGGTCAGCGCTCACCACGGCATCATCCCCACGGCTGCGGCAAAGAACCTGGATCGACTGGTGGGCAAGCAGCGAGCGGTCTACACGCTGATCCGCGCGCGGTATCTGGCGCAGTTTCTGCCCAACCATGAATACGACCGGACCCAGGCCGACTTCGACTGTGCCGGTGAAGCCTTGCGCGCGGTCGGCAAGCAGATCGTCGAACCCGGCTGGAAACGCGCCCTGCCCGAGGCCCTTGCTCCGGCCAAGGGCCGCGAAGTACCGGCGCCGCAAACACTGCCGACATTGAGCGAAGGCCGTGATTGCGCGGTGGCCGAAGTGAAGCTCAAGGACCTTTGGACGCAGCCGCCCAAACCGTTTACCGAGGGTGATTTGATCAAGGCGATGAAGAACGTCGCCAAGCTGGTCGAGGATCCACTGCTGAAACAGAAACTCAAGGACACCACCGGGATCGGCACCGAGGCCACCCGCGCCTCGATCATTCAGGGCCTGCTCGACCGTGGTTATCTGATCAAGAACGGCAAGGCCCTGGCCGCCACCCCGGCGGCATTCAGCCTGATCGACGCCGTGCCGCGCGCGATTGCCGACCCTGGCACCACGGCGATCTGGGAGCAGGCGCTGGACATGGTGCAGAGCGGCGAAATGAGCCTGGAAGAATTCGTCACCAAACAAGCGGCGTGGATGAGCAAGCAGGTTGCCCGCTGCTCCGGCCTGAGCCTGACCATCAGCGGGCCTGCAAGCCCTGCCGGGCGAGGTGCCACACCCTGGAAAAACAAACGCAAGCCGGCCAAACGCAAGCCATCGACCGGCGCCAAACGTGCAGCAAAAACGCCGGGTAAAGCTTGATGGCACTTCGACTGGCCAGCGATGGTCTAGTGTTCTTCAAGCCCGGCTACAGCCCTGTTTCCTGAAAAGGCATCGACCATGATTATCGTGCACCACCTGAACAACTCCCGCTCCCAGCGCATTCTGTGGCTACTGGAAGAACTGGCCATCCCTTACGAACTGAAGCTCTATCAGCGCGATCCGAAAACCAACCTGGCCCCGCCGGAACTGAAAGCGATCAACGCCCTGGGCAAATCGCCGGTCATCGAAGACGGCATGCAGAAGCTGATTGAGTCCGCCGCAATTATCGACTACCTGATTCGTCGCCATGGCGAGGGGCGGCTGCAACCCGATCCGTCCACCCCGGCCTACGATGAATACGTGCAGTGGCTGCATTTCGCCGAAGGCTCGGCCATGTTGCCGCTGATGTTGAACCTGTATGTCGGACGTCTCGGTGAAGCCGGCGCACCGCTGCATCCACGGATCAACTCGGAAGTAGCCAACTACCTCGGCTATCTGAACACGGCACTGAACCAGTCCGATTACCTGCTGGGCAAGGAATTCAGCGCAGCCGATATCCAGATGAGTTTCATAGGTGAAATCGCCCGCGCCCAAGGCAAGCTCGGCGACTACCCTCATGTAGCGGCCTGGGTCGAGCGCTTCCAGGCGCGCCCGGCCTATCAAGCCGCACTGAAGAAAGGCGGAAAATACGACTTCGCGCCTCACTGATTGATTCCGCTCTGAACAGGAGCCAGCCCGCATGCCCTCGATAGAACTGCACGCCGCTCAGCGCGACGAACTGGAAACGCTCGAAAACCTGATGCAGTTCTATATGTACGACCTCAGTGAGTGGCTGCCGCTCAAACTCGGCGGGCATGGCTTCTTCCACATCCAGCCGCAACAGGACTACTGGCGCAACCCCGCAACCCGCCCGTTCCTGATCAAGGTCGACGGGGAGCTGGCCGGTTTTGTGACCGTGGATGACAACACCCATCTGCCTGGCGCCCAGAACAACATCGGCTACCTTTTTGTCAGCCGACGCTTTCGTGGCCAAGGAGTCGCGACGTTTGTCGTTTCTACCCTCTTGAGCCAGCTGCCCGGGCAATGGCAGATTTTCCACATCGATGCCAACCCGCCTGCACGGCAGTTCTGGGCCAGTGTGATGCCACACCTCACGGGTGACGCGTTCTCCCGGCATCAGCACTCAGTGGACGGTTATCCCTGCACCTTTTACCGCTTCCAAAGCGCGCCGCCCTCGTCCTGAGGGGCGCTTTCTCCCTGCTGCTTTCTAATTCCAAACAGCTTTGTCCGACAATATGTAGTGACTGAAAATAATCACTACAAAACCGTTGACGCCTCCGATTTGCCCTTGCATGATGCAGACATCTCCCCGATCGGGAGTACAGCAACATGTTTGAGCAAGCTCGTCTGACCGCCGAGCTGTTTTTCCCGGATACACGCTGCCCACAAGGCAGATTGAAGAAGCTGACCTGGCCCGAACGTCCAGTACAAGGACGAGAAGCGCTGGCGATCAATCCTCATGAAGCTTGTGGCCGACCCTGAAAACGTCGGCAGTGGCCTGAAGGTATTCGCTGCTTCTCTTCGTTGTGACGCTATTGCGTAGCAGTTATTCAACACGACTACATGCAACAGACGCGGAACCCCGTCACTCTCGACGGCCGAACGCTGACGTCCTGGTTTCGGTGCCAGGGATCAACTAACCGATGGGCTACTTGTATTAGCGAATCAACTTTGAAAGATCACCAAATGGTCAAGGGGCATATTATGAATCTGAACAATCAACCTACTATCGATGAACTGGCTCGTATGTTCGCTGCGCAAAAAGACAGCCACGACAGCCACATTCTGTGGATCAGCAAATCGGGCCAGGTTCATATCGATTGCCTG
Source organism: Pseudomonas sp. PDM02 (assembly GCF_014852285.1). NCBI lineage: Bacteria > Pseudomonadati > Pseudomonadota > Gammaproteobacteria > Pseudomonadales > Pseudomonadaceae > Pseudomonas > Pseudomonas sp. PDM02. Next base: position 6,058 of record NZ_JACVBL010000022.1, read on the forward strand.
TCGCCGCATGCCCATGAAGCCGAGTTCGACCAGAACAACCAGAACCTGTTGGCCCGATTGAAAATGTACCGTCGCGGCCAGGGTTATGTCGGCAAGAAAGCTGCAGCCGACAAAGACTTCATCGGCAATGTCCTGCAAACGCTGAAGCAGGCTTGGGACTCGATGCAGAACCAGAATGAAGTTCGGGTGATTGATCGGTTCTACTGATAAACCATCGCAATAAAAAAGGCCCCGCTCGAATAAACGAGCGGGGCCTTTTTGTTTGTCTCCGGTTTGCCAAACAAAGCTATTGTTAAGCGTATCCGCTGTTGGTCACTGGAGACTTGCGATGAAAAACAAGCTGATATTCCCGCTGTTGCTGGTTCTAACAAGTATTGCTCAGGCAAACAGCGTCGACGGTGTCCCGTCATTCGCGGTGGAGTGCCCCGGCAAGTTTCTCGTCCAGGCGGATCAGGATGGGCCAGTCATGATCAACGGCAAGGAAGCCGATACCAAAATCATCAGTGAGCGCCGCTTCGAAGCCAAAGGCTCCGGCATCACCTTGTCAATTGTCCTCGCCGATGACGATTCGGTCGCCGTGACCTCCACCGGCAAAGCCTCCAACGGCGTGTGTCAGTCAGTGGATGACTGACGTCGCCTCAACGGTTCCCAGCAACAGTTCCATGAAGGCCACCGACGCCGCGCTGTGGTAGTTGTTTTTACGCCGCAGCAGCGCGGCCCCGCGCTTGGGCGCCTCCCCCAGCAACGGGATCCTGCGTAATGCGCGGTCCTGAGTGGCGATGGGTTCCGGAAGGATGGTGGCAATCGCCGTGTGGCGAATGACTTCCAGCAAGGTGCTGACCGAGTTCACCTCGATGGCCACTTTTGGCGTGATCCGCTGCTCAGCGAAATACTCATCGATTCGGGTTCGGGTGACGAAGTCCGTGGCCAACAGGGCAAATTCCAGCTGGGCCACCGCTTCAGCGGATAACGCGACCCGGCTTTCGTACAACGGATGATCCCGCCCGACCATCACTCCCAGCGTCTCGGTAAACGCCGGGATCGACTCGATGTCGGCATTCCTGACCTGATCAAATGCAATGGCGATGTCCAGTGAGTCATCCAGCAGCCCGGCCTCAATGTCGTCCATCGACAACTCGAAAATCTCCAGGTGAATATTCGGATAGCGCGCCACGTAGTCGCGCACCAATGGCCCGACCAGATACGCCATGAACGTCGGCGTCATCGCCAATCGCAACGTCCCCCGGGACAAGTCCTTCACGTCATGCAACGCCCGTTTACCCGCCTCCAGTTCCACCAGCACCCGCCGAGCGCACTCGATGTAGGCCTCACCCGCATCGGTCGGCTTGACTGTGCGCGAAGTGCGATCGAACAGGCTCACGCCGAGGGTTTCCTCCAGTTGGCGGATCTGTTGCGACAAGGTCGGTTGGGACACGTGCAAAGCCTCGGCAGCACGGGTGAAGCCGCCGTGGTCGGCGACCGCCAGCAAGTAGCGCAAATGTCGGAGCAACATCGGGATCAACCTATAGGCAGGGCTTATGCAATGCATTGTATATCGGTCTTGGACGCTATGAATCAATCGGCAGAAGATTGCTTCACACCCAAGCAGTACTCAACCCGATAGGAGATTCACCATGCAACAGTCCCACGCTTACAACGACCCGAGCCTGGCCCTGACCACCTCGATCCTCGATGCCAAGGCGCGCAAGAACCTGTCGTGGCAGGACCTGACCGACGGCACCGGCCTCGGCCTGGCCTACGTCACCGCCGCCCTGCTCGGTCAGCACCCACTGCCGGAAAGCGCCGCCAAAGTGATTGGCGAGAAACTCGACCTGGACGCCGACACCGTGGCCCGCCTGCAAATCATTCCACTGCGCGGCAGCCTCTCTGGCGTGCCGACCGACCCGACCATCTACCGCTTCTACGAAATGATCCAGATCTACGGCACCACGCTCAAAGCCCTGGTTCATGAACAGTTCGGCGACGGCATCATCAGTGCGATCAACTTCAAGCTCGACATGAAAAAAGTCGAAGACCCGGAAGGCGGCTCCCGCGCCGTGATCACCCTCGACGGCAAGTTCCTGCCACTGCGTCCTTTCTGACTTGATCCCGGCCCGCACTCAAGTGCGGGCCAGTTCCAGAACCCCACTTGTTTCTTTGTTCACCACATTGGCCTGGAGGATGCCCCATGAAAAAAATTCTGTTGGTGCTGTCGTTGTTAGCGGGCATGTCTGCCCAGGTTTACGCAGAAGAAACGGCCGTCGCGTACGAGTACGGCATGAAACTGGACATCGTGCATGTCGTGAGCATCACGCCGATTGCCGATGAATGCGGGGTCGTCCCCGTGGAAATGACGTACCAGGACTCCACAGGCGCCACCCACATTCTGGACTACAGCGTGTTTGGCACCGGCTGCTCGAACTGATCCCCCATCATTTGAAAGGAAATTCCCCCATGAAAGCGCTCATCGACGGTTTTTTGAAGTTCCAGACGGAAGCCTTCCCGCAACGGACCGACCTGTTCAAACACCTGGCCACCACGCAACACCCCGGCACGCTGTTCATCACCTGTTCCGACAGCCGTGTCGTGCCGGAACTGCTGACTCAGCAAGAACCCGGCGAACTGTTCGTGATCCGTAACGCCGGCAATATCGTGCCCTCCTACAGCCCGCATCCGGGCGGTGTATCGGCCACGGTCGAATACGCGGTGGCCGTACTGGGCGTCACCGACATCGTGATTTGCGGCCATTCGGATTGTGGCGCGATGACAGCCGTCGCCAGCTGCAAATGCATGGATCACCTGCCCGCCGTCAGTGGCTGGTTGCAACACGCGGAATCGGCGAAGGTCATCAACGAATCCCGGCCTCATGCCAGCGACGCGGCGAAAGTGAGTTCGATGGTGCGGGAAAACGTGATCGCGCAACTGGCGAACATTCAGACGCACCCGAGCGTGCGACTGGCTCAGGAAAAAGGTCTGCTGAACCTGCATGGCTGGGTCTACGACATCGAAACCGGGTCGATCGATGCACTGGATGCCAACAGCCGCACGTTCGTGTCGCTGGTCGAGCACCCGAGCACGTGCGCCGTTCACGGCAAAGCGGTTGAAGCGGCTTGATCCGCGCACCAGAGGGCCATCGCCCTCAGCTGGCACCGTGCAGCCAATCAGCATCCGCGCTCAATAGCCGCGAAGTGAAAATGCAGCGCGCCCGATTCACGGAAGCGCTGCACCCCGCTTTATTTGTCTTCCGGTTTGGCTGACGAGGATGGCCGGATCTCCGGGTTTTCCTCGGCGTTGGGCGGTGTTGGAAAGCTTCCAGGCGTGAACACGTGAGTCAGCAATTCCCTGGCATCGATTTCATTGACACCATTGACCGTGCGAGCCAGCGCAACAGCTTGCTCACATTGCTTATGCGTGTTGACGCGACCACTCAACATCACCGTTCCCGCGAGGGTTTTGACATGGACTTGCAGGCCAAGGGTCGGATCGGCCAACGCCATGGCCGACTTCACCCGGGTTGTCAGCCATGCGTCGTGCGCGGCCATTTCCAGCATATGAGAGTAATGATCGAAGGATTGAAGTTTCATGGCGGACCCCTGTCTCAAGACGCAGTCGCAGACACCCTTAATTATAGTGCGGACTGCGCTTGAGGTCGGGTTCTCAGCGTTTGACCGACAGATCGATCTGCGTCATGCGACTACGGATCGTGAACACACCGTCGCCCGAGAGAATCGCACTGCGAGCGAACAGGCGACCACTCTCCCAGTTCGAAAGCCCCAGTTCCGGTTTGTTCAGCGCGTACTGTCCGTCAACCCAACGGGTAATCCCGTTGCCGACAAAAGGCGCGTTGACTGCGTTGTAGAAGCGCTCATGCGCCTCGGCATCTTCACTGATCAACGACACGGTGAATTGCGGGCTGTAGCGATTGAACAAGACGATGGCCTGGCCCAGATCATCGACGATCTTGAGGCTGACCTCCGGGGTTTCTTCCCATTCCCACTCGCGGCCCAACTGGTCTTCGGGCAGTGGTTCGGCCAACGCTTCAGTCTGGTAGCCGTCAGGACGATAGACCTCGACGGTTGCACTCCGCCAACGGCCAGGCAAATACGTTTCGCTGCCCTCGACGATGTGCAACTTGCAGCCCTCTTCCCGGGCGCTGCCGGCTTTTTCCAAGGCGTCCAGAAACAGCGGCACCAGTTCGGCGGCGCGGTCGCGGTGGATCAGGCAGACGTTCAGGGTGTTGCAGACTTTACGGTCCAGGGAATTGCGCACGACGGCGGCAAAACGCTTGGCGTCGGCGTCCTTGTCGGCGACCAGCCAGGCGCCACCGGTGCCATGCAGGCTGACGGCAGTGCCGACCTGTTGCGCGATGCTGCCCAACTGACTGACCGCACGCCCCGAACCACGGGCCACCGCCAACGACAGACGACGGTCGGCGAACATGGCCCAACCGGCGGCGTGATTGACGCTTTCCACCAGCGACACTGCGCCCACCGGCAAACCGGCCTCACTCAATGCCGGATTCAACGCGTGGGTGACAATGGCTTGCGCCGTGCCCAAGGCATCGCTGCCAATGCGCAGCACCGCGGTGTTGCCGGTGCGCAACACGCCGGCGGCGTCGGCGAAGACATTCGGCCGGCCCTCGAAGACGAAGGCGACGATGCCCAACGGCGAAACCACCTGCTCGACTTTCCAGCCGTCATGCTCGACGCAACTGATCACTTTGCCGCGCGTGGCTGACGCATCGCGCCAGGCCCTGAGGCCCGCGATCATGTCACGACGCATGCGCTCATCGGCCAGCAACCGTGTGGTGGAGCGTCCACGCGACTTGGCCCATTCGATGTCGGCCCGGTTGGCGGCTTCGATCAAGTCCCAGCAGTCCTGGTTTTCCAGGCGTTGGGCAAAAAGGTCGAAAAACGCACTGATCGCCTGATCGGAAACGGCAGACATCGCCGTAAACGCCGCTTCAGCCCGCTCAATCGCGACCGCCGCTGCTTTCTGGTCAGCAACGGGAATCAGCAGCAACTCGCCGCTGACCTGCTCCACCAACAGGTGGTCCCCGGGCTGAAAGCGCAAGGCCAGTTCGGGGCTGACCACAGTGACTCGGTTACCAGCGAAAGGGATTGGCGTGCCAGCGACTAGACGTTCGAGCGCAAGAGACATGAAGCGGTTTCACCATGCAATGGGCGGTCAGAAAATGTATAGCAAAACTTCTGGAGCGTCATTAACCGGTGGCCATCCTGCGCATTTCGTTCGATTGCAAAACCGTACGCAAATCCCCTGTAGGAGCCGGCTTGCCGGCGATGGACGTCGGGGCAACGCGTTCATTCAGACAGCCCGCGTTATCGTTGACGTCCATCGCCGGCAAGCCGGCTCCTACAAGAGAGATGCATATGTGTTTGGATAAATACGATCAACTGTAGGAGCCGGCTTGCTGGCGATAGCGGTGGATCAGTCAACGTGTGTATTGGCTGGACAGACGCCATCGCCAGCAAGCCGGCTCCTACAGGGGATCGGTGGACATGTCCAAAATGAGCGGTCGCAGTAGTGAAGGAGAACGCGGACAACTGAGAAACAGGTCGGCTTTCAGGCCGCCTCGGCGGCTGTGGCGGTAGTCGCGCCGGCCACAACCCCGCGCTATCAGAACACCGACCAGCCGATCCGCTGGCTCAACAACTCCAGCGCGGCCATGCCCGCCAGTGAGTTACCGGCGGCGTTGAGTTCCGGCGACCAGACGCACACCGTGAACTGCCCCGGCACCACCGCGACAATCCCGCCGCCCACGCCGCTCTTGCCGGGCAAACCGACGCGATAGGCGAAGTTGCCCGCCTCGTCGTAGAGGCCGCTGGTGGCCATGATGGAATTGACTTGCTGGGTCTGGCGGCCGCTGAGGATCTGTTCGCCGCTGTGCTTGCAGAAGCCGTCGTTGGCCAGGAAGCAGAACGCCCGCGCCAGGTCCACGCAGCTCATGCGCAAGGCGCAATGGCTGAAGTAGCTGCGCAGCACCGCCTCGACATCATTGTGAAAATTGCCGAAGGATTGCATCAGGTATGCCATGGCGGCGTTGCGCGCCCGGTGCTGGTATTCGGACTCGGCGACCTTGCCGTCCACCATGACTTGCGGATTGCCCGACAGGCGCCGGACGAAATCGCGCATCGACAAGGCCGGTGCGGCAAAGCGCGACTGATTGATGTCGCAAATCACCAGTGCGCCGGCATTGATGAACGGATTGCGCGGGCGCCCGCGTTCGAATTCCAGCTGCACCAGCGAGTTGAATGGCTGCCCGGAAGGCTCGTGACCCAGGCGCTGCCAGATGGCTTCGCCGGAATGCTCGATGGCCTGCACCAGGCTGAACACCTTGGAAATACTCTGCACCGAGAACGGCGTGTGGGCGTCACCGGCGCAAAACAGCTCGCCGTCGTTGCCGTACACGGCGATACCCAGTTGATTGGCCGGCACGGTGCCGAGGGCAGGAATGTAGTCAGCCACCTTGCCCTGACCGATCAGGGGCCGAACTGCGTCAAGGATCTCGCTCAACAGCGCTTGCATGCCGGGTTCCGAAGTCTCGCCCCAAGGGATTGCGGGGACACTGACGCTAGACGCTGGTGGTCAGCAGCGGATCACAGTTGTGAATTGGAATGCCATTGTAGGAGCCGGCTTGCTGGCGATAGCGGTGGTTCAGTCGACACATTTATCGCCTGAACGGACGCTATCGCCAGCAAGCCGGCTCCTACAGGAGTTTGTGTAGGCCAAGGAAATTTAGGGGGTTACGTATCAGAGTGTGTACAGCCCCGCCCTTGACACACCCCGGCCATAAAACCCCACCCCAACGACACATCGCAGATACACCCGATTGATGAAATGTGCCTGTCGATTGGCTCAGCCGATCAAAGCGCTCAACTCACTCAATGCTACGGAGTATCACCATGTTCAAGCTCTCGACTTCCTCCCTGACCCTCGGCCTGATCATCGCCGGCGGCCTGGCCCTGTCCAACGTCGCGTCGGCCTCCGAGTCCGAAGCGTTCAGCATGAAACAGCTGGCCCACGGCTACAGCCAGGCCCACGCCGACACTGCGGAAAAACCGGCTGAAGGCAAGTGCGGCGAAGGCAAGTGCGGCGCCGGCGAGTAACCCTTGCGCGGGGCCGCGAGCCCCGCATCCCTGACTGAACGGAGACCACGTCCATGAACTCTGCAATCTCGTCGGCCGTGAAAGGCCTGCACCTGAATCTCGACCGTGCCGGTAGCTGGCTCGCCCCATTGACCCTGCGGTTGTTCATTGCCTGGGAATTTTTCGAGTCAGGCCTGGAAAAATGGAATGGCGAAAACTGGTTCGCCGACATTCAGGATCGTTTTCCGTTTCCCTTCGACCAGATACCGGCGACGCTGAACTGGGAACTGTCGATGTGGGCCGAACTGCTTTGCGCCCTCGCCATCCTCGTCGGCCTTGGCACGCGGATTTCGGCCATCGCCTTGATCGTGGTCACCCTTGTGGCGACGGCCGCCGTCCACTGGCCGGCCGATTGGTCTACATTGAGTGAGCTTGCTCAGGGTTACTCCATCAGCAACAAGGGCTACGGCAACTTCAAACTGCCGCTGATTTACCTCGCCGCCCTGATGCCGCTGTTGCTCTCGGGTGCCGGCAAGCTCAGTCTCGATACGTTGTTGGCTCGCTTCTTCTGGCGTCGCAATCATCGCTGAGGCGCCAGGGTTTCGATAACGTACCTGCCACTCCCAATAGAACAGGAGCAATCGCCATGAGTCTCACTCTCTACGGTTTTGACGGCAGTACTTATGTGCGCACAGTGAAGATGTTGCTGGTGGAAAAAGACGCGGACTTCGAGCAGGTGCAGGTCAACGTCATCAAAGGGGAACCGCACCTGCCGGAGCATCTGGTGCGTCACCCGTTCGGCAAGGTGCCCGTCGTCGACCACGACGGCTTTCGGGTGATCGAAACCGGCGCGATCATTGCTTACCTGGACGAAGTCCTGCCCGGCCCGTCAATCACCCCAGACAACGCCCACGACCGCGCGCGCACCCACATGGCCCAGGGCATTTATGATTCTTACGGTTATGGCGCGCTGGTCTCGGTGTTCGGCTACCATCTGTTTCCCGACTTCATTGGCGGGCAGAATGAAGATTCGCGCCGCCAAGGCATCGAGAACTCGAAACGAGTGCTGCGCGAGTTGATGAAGATTAAAGGCACCGATCCGTATATCGCCGGCCTTGAACCGAGCATCGGCGACTTCTACCTGGCACCGGGTTGCGCCTACATCGCGATGACTCCGGATGCGCCACAGGTATTTGCCGTGGACGGCTTCAACAGCTGGTGGAAACGGATGCAGGGGCTGACGAGCTTCAAAGCCACACAGCCGCATTAAGCTACGCCCCAACTCACTTGCGAAGACAGGAGCCACCATGAGCGTGACCACCCAATGGATCGAGATCGACAGCGCTGAAGGTAAATTCGGCGCTTACCTGGCGATTCCGCATACCCAGAAAGGCCCGGGGATTGTGCTGATCCAGGAGATCTTCGGTGTGAATGAACACATCCGCTCGGTCGCCGAGCAATATGCCGCCGACGGCTACCTGGTGATTGCACCGGACCTGTTCTGGCGCAACGGCCCGCGCATTGAACTGACCTACGACGAAGCCGGCTGGAAACGCGCCGTCGAATTGATGAACGCCACCGACGTCGGCAAAGCGCAGAAAGACATCGAGCTGGCCATTGACGCTCTGAAAGCACAACCGGGTCTGGATGGCGGCATTGCCTCCATCGGCTACTGCTTCGGCGGCTTGCTCTCCTACCACACCGCTGCCAACGGGCTGGTGGACGTGGCGATCGCCTATTACGGCGGCGGCATCCAGAACCAACTGGACCGCGCCGATGAAATCGAAGTGCCGCTGTTGATGCACTTCGGCGAACAGGACAGCCACATCCCGCTGGACGCCGTGGAGAAAATCGCCGAGCGTTTCGACAACAACGATAACGTTGAAATCGTGGTTTACCCGGAAGCCGAGCATGGCTTCAACTGCTCGCATCGCGACAGCTACAACCAGCGTGCCGCGGCTGAAGCCCATGGCAATACGCTGATCTTCCTGGGCATGGAACTCTAAGACCGACACGCTTCAGGTAGGAGCCCGGCTTGCTGGTGATGGTGATTTCAAAGACGCCTTCGCCAGCAAGCCGGCTCCTACGGATCACAGGTGTGTTCGGGGTCGCGGGTTGACGCACAACCTGTAGGAGCCGGCTTGCTGCGGGCGGCGTTCCGACGATGGCGATTTCAACGACGCCTTCGCCGGCAAGCCTGGCTCCTACAGGTTTGGCGTTTATTGATTGATCGTCATGACTTTCATAATCACAACTCTTCCGCTTGCGCAGTGTCGGCCAGCTTCGGCTGTGCGTTGCGCTCGTGCACATGGCGATGCGGTGTGCGGTCGATGTTCAGGCTGAGGATTTCCGGACGGCTGTAGTGGCCGCGCCCATCCATCTGACGCTTACGCACTTCGATCTGGAACAAGTCGATGTCGGCAATGACTTCACCTTCACCTTCGGTCAGTGCGCCGACGACTTCACCTTGCGGATCGATGATCGCGGTGTAGCAACCACCGGAGATCGGACCAATGCCGCAACCGGTGTCAGCCATGATTTGCGCCTGCTGTTCCGGGTACAACCAGGCCGTCGAGTTGACCACGAAGCACGCCGATTCCAGCGCGTGCATGCGGATGCTGACTTCCATCTGGCGGGTGAACCGCTCACCGGCGAACGAACCGGGGTACATCGAGGCGTGGATCTGTTCGCCATCTTCGATCAAGGCATAACGCGCCAGCGGATTGTAGTGTTCCCAGCAAGCCAGTTGACCAATGCGGCCAACAGCGCTGTCGGTTGCGCGCAGGCCGGAACCATCACCCATGCCCCAGATCATGCGCTCATGATAGGTCGGCGAAATCTTGCGACGGGCCTGAATCAGGGTGCCGTCCGCATCAAACAGCAATTGCGTGTTGTACAGGGTACTGCCATCGCGCTCGTTGACGCCGATGGACACCACCATGTTGGCGTCCTTGGCGGCTTTGCCAATGGCATCGGTGGTCGCGGAAGGCACGACGACAGCCTGATCGAGCAATTTGTAGTGCTCGGAACCCATTTCGAACGGCGCCTGCACAAAGGAAAAGTACGGGTAGTACGGCACGATGGTTTCCGGGAAAACGGCGAACTGCACGCCTTTCTCGCCGAGTTCACGGATCTTGTTGACGACCTTTTCTACAGTGCCTTCACGGCTGTAGAGCACAGGTGCGATCTGGACGGCAGCGGCTTTGACGATGGTCATGGCGGTGATCTCAGTGGGGAATGGGCTTCAACGAGACCGAGATTACGACAATAATATTTTGGCTCAAATGTCGAATACACCACCTTTTAAGCCACACAGATAGCGATTTCAAATACGCCATCGCCAGCAAGCCGGCTCCTACAGATCGAGGGGATGTCCAGAATCGAGGATTCACACCCAACCTGTGGGAGCCGGCTTGCTGCGGGCGGCGTTCCGACGATGGCGATTTCGAGAACGCCGCCCGCAGCAAGCCGACTCCTACAACGTCAGCCTCGATTCGCACGCTGGATGACTTGCGGCGGTTGACCAAAGGCGCGAATAAACGCCCGGCGCATCCGCTCGCGATCACCAAAACCGGTCTCTGTCGCCACCACATCGATGGCGTGCCGGCCGGTTTCCATCATCAGGCGCGCGGCCTCCACCCGCAGGTTTTCAATGGCCTTGGCAGGAGACTGACCGGTTTCGGCATGGAATACGCGACTGAACTGTCGCGGGCTGAGGTTGGCGGCACTGGCCAGTTCCTCGACCGACAGCTCGGACTTCAAATGCTGCTTGGCATAGGTCAACGCGGCTTGAATGCGGTCAGTCTTGGGCTCGAGTTCAAGCATCACCGAAAACTGCGACTGCCCGCCCGCGCGTCGGTGGTACACCACCAATTGCCGGGCCACCCGCCGCGCTACGTCTGCACCGAGGTCACTTTCCACCAGGGCCAATGCAAGATCGACACAGGCACTCATGCCCGCAGCGGTCCAGACGTTGCCGTCGTTGATGAAGATCCGGTCCTCCTCCACCTTCACCTTCGGGTAAGCCCGTTGCAACGCAGGCGCATGGCACCAGTGCGTGGTTGCTCGCCGGCCATCGAGCAGACCGGCCTCGGCCAGCGCGATGGCCCCGGTGCAGATCGAGCCGACCCGGCGGCAGCTCTGACTGGCGCTGCGCAGAAACGCCACCATGCCCGATGAAACCGGACGGATCAGGTTGTCGCCCATCACCAGCAGCGTGTCGAACGAACGCTGATCGAACGCGGTGGTTTCCACGCCGAAGCCGGCGGAGGTCTGCACCGTCCCGCCGTGTTCCGACAACAAGGTGAGGCTGTATACCGGCTCGTCGGCGGCGCCGTTGGCCATTTCAAACGCCGCGCACATGGCCAGGCCCAGCACCTGGAATTCGGGGTAAACGATGAGGCCGATCTCGTGCATGACGCCAATTCCTGATGACCGCAAAGGAGGCTTGATAGCTTTTAAGGCCATCTAACTTGCACTGTACGCCCTGATCAGGTCTACACCTAACGGAAAGCCGTTGGCCGACAACACGAGGCTCAGCCGTAGTCGATGCGTTGAACTATGCGAAGTTCTGAAGGAATAGCGGCTGGCACTCAGTGCCGAGACATCAACCCATGCAGCACACCGAACCGCAAACCGGGCTCGGACGGTGTCATGTGCGAGACGCCGAAGACTTTGAACGCTGCCAGCATCAGCACCAGCCCACCGGGCAGGATGCTCAGGCGGTGACTTTGCAGGCCCGCGAGCCTGAGTTGATTGACGTGCCCCACTTCCAGCAGGCGCAGCGACAGACGCAACAGGCCGCTGTAGGTAATGCCGCTCTGGCCTTCTTCGTTCAAACCGTTGGCCTTGAGCACTTTGGCGAGCATCCGTGCGGTGCCTGATGAGCCGATCACCTGCTGCCAGCCCAGCGAGCGATAACGGCGCGCCACGCGTTCGAATTGCAGGGTGGCGACACGCTCGGCTTCCAGCAGCGCCGGGGCCGTGATGCGCCCTCCTTGAAAATAACGCGCACCAAAGGTGCCGCTGCCGATGGCAATGCTCTCGGTCAACAGCGGCTGCGCGCCCTGCCCGAGGATCAATTCCGTGGAGCCGCCACCGAAGTCGATCACCAGCCGTTTGCGTTCCGTACCGGGAACCGTGTGAGCCACACCGGCGTAAACCAGCCGCGCTTCTTCATGCCCGGAGATCACGTCGATGCGAAAACCCAGATGCCGCTCAGCGCTGGCCAGGAATAATTGGGCATTGTCGGCTTCACGCACGGCGCTGGTCGCCACCGCCCGCACACGACCGGGCTCAAAGCCGCGTAACTTTTTGCCGAATCGCGCGAGTGCCTGCCATCCGCGATCCAGTGCCATTTCGTCCAGCGCACCGCCCTGAAAACCCTCCGCCAGACGCACTGGCTCGCGCAGGGTTTTCACCTCCTGGATCACCAGTTGCTGATTCCGCTTGACCGACTGGCCGATCATCATGCGAAACGCATTGGAACCCAGGTCGATGGCCGCAAACAGGGAGGCATCTCCTTTCATTGAGGTATTCCTTGCAAATTCATCTGTCAGCAGACCCAGGCCCGCTGAACGTTCAAGACGGTTTGCAAGAATTTTTACATGGGTTCGATGACATCCAGATGACATCGCTAATGGGCCTCTCCACCCTTGGGCTTATAGAAGAGAAACATGCTGGTCTCGGTGGTCTTGATGTATTTGCTGGCCCAATCGGGGTTCACGTTGCGGTCGTGAAAATACATCGCCCCGTGGGTGCGGTCGTTGAGCTGCTTGTTGAGCGCCTTGCGCGCGATTTCCTTGGCGATCGTGTATTGAGTTTCTTCCTGGACCTGATCGGAACGCCCGTCACACCACCAGGAAAACTGGCAATTCTTGGTTTCAGATCCCTGTTTGACCACCGCGCACACCGTGTCCGGAAAGCCCTCATGGCCCAGGCGATTCATCACCACGCTGGCCACGGCTTCCATGTCGGCGGAGGATTTGCCCTTGGCTTCCCAATAAATGGAGCGCGCCAGGCAGGTGATTGCATCGTCCAGCGGCGACGCACCTGCCGGGTCGACTGCCTGCACTTCGGAGGTGGTAATCGCTTCGGACTTGGGCACCGGCACATCGGCCCCTTTCTCCGCCGCTTTCTGTTCCAGCACTTCGGCCTTGTTTTCGGCCGCTTCCTTTTTTTGTTCCTGTTCAGTCGCCGCTGCCTGGCCGCCGAGTAACGTGATTGCAAAGCAGGTCGCTATCCAAATCAAGCGCATGATCGACCCTTCTGAGTGGACTGGATTCAAGCAACAAACTGTCGACGCTGAGCGCCCCTGGCCGGCGACATCGCTTGATTGTAGTTGCCCGTTTTCATTTCGACAGACGGCCGACAACCTGTATTTCGGTGTGAAAAGGCATTGCGCTCACAGGGGTGAAATCGCGCATCATGGGCGCAGTCCGAACAAGGGAGATTTCCATGCGTGTCCTGCCACCCGTTTTGCGTCTTGCCACGTTGTCGCTGGGGCTGTTGTTCGCCATGAATGCGCTGGCGGCCGACGAGAAACAACTGATCGACTCGATCAACGATTACCGCAGCCAGAACCAGCGGTGCGCAGGCCAGGTCTCGTCGGAACTGCCACCGCTGGCGGGTGATCCACGGCTGGTGTTGTCCGCCACCAGCATCGGCAATCTGCAACAGGCCATGGTCGCCGCGAATTATCCGATGAAGAACGTGCAGGCGATCAGCCTGTCCGGGCCGCGCGATGCTGCGGCGGCGATGAAAGCGATCCAGGAGAGCTTTTGCCAGATCGTGCTCGATCCGCAATTCGTCGACATCGGCGTGAGCCGCCAGGACCGTGAATGGCGCATCGTGGTGGCCCGTCCATTGTTGAGCGCGCGCCTGGGCGACTGGCAGGCGGAAGGCCAGAAGCTGCTGGCCGAACTCAACGTCGCTCGCAGCCGTGCACGTCAGTGCGGCACGCAATCCTTTGCCGCCGCCACGCCGTTGACCTGGAACGCCACACTGGCGACAGCCGCCGAGACGCATGCGCGGTCCATGGCCAACAACAATTACTTCGATCACAAGGACCGCGACGGTCGCACGCCGGGTGACCGGGCAGAACTGGCGGGTTACAGCGGCCAGCAGATCGGCGAGAACATCGCCGCCGGGCAAGACAGTGTGCGCAAGGTCGTCGATGGCTGGGTCGCCAGCCCCGGTCACTGCGCGAACCTGATGAACCCGCAGTATCACGAGCTGGGCGCGGCGTATGCGGTGGACCCGAAGAGCGATTCGGGGATTTACTGGACAGTGATGTTTGGTTCGCCGTAAACGCCCGGCCCCTGTAGGAGCGAGCCTGCTCGCGATGGACTTCTGGGCGCCGCGTTCATTCAGGACAACGCGTTATCGTTAACGTCCATCACGAGCAGGCTCGCTCCTACAGGTTTCGTGTGCGATCCGCGTTTGGCGTTGTCATAGACTCTGTCAATCAACTGGTCATCTAAAGTGATTGGACGCCCCGGCCCGTTGCTTCTAGCCTGCGCGCACTCATTTCGTGAACAGCGCCCTCCGACACAGGCAAAGCACCATGATCGTCCGCCCCAAACCCAATCTGATCAACATCCTCACTTCGCTCAAGGGCTCGATTGCCAGGAAAATTGCGCTGCGTTGTCTGATGGTGACGCTGCTGGCTTCCATCATCGTGCTCGTGGAAACCCTGCATCCCAACTATTTTGCCAAAGTGAACGCGACGCCGTTCACCTTGCTCGGCCTGTCGCTCTCGATTTTCATGAGCTTTCGCAACAACGCCTGTTACGACCGCTGGTACGAAGCCCGTAAAGCCTGGGGCGAAATGATCGTCGCGATCCGCTCGATGATCCGCGAAACCCAAGTGATCAAGGACGCGCACGCGCGGCAGACCATCCTGCGCAACCTTTGCGGGTTCGCCCACGCGTTGAACGCAAAATTGCACGGTAAGCGCGAACTGGACGCCGCTAGTGAGTGGCTTGAGCCGAGGCCGGACGACAACGCGCCGGACATCAGCGGGCGCATTCTCAACCATGTCGGTGAGCAATGTTCAGCACTCGGCGAGTCCGAAGCCATCAGTGAGTTTCGCTACACGATCATGGCCAACCACCTGACGAGCCTGAGCCGTTCGCAAGCGGCCTGCGAACGGATCAAGCACACGCCACTGCCCTTCGCCTACACCCTGTTGCTGCACCGCACGACCTACCTTTTCTGCCTCTTGCTGCCCTTCGCCATGGCAGAGTCGCTGGGCTGGCTGACACCGGTTTTCACCGCCATTGTCAGCTACACGTTCTTCGGCCTGGATGCGATTGGCGATGAACTGGAGGACCCGTTCGGGCGTGACGAAAACGATCTGCCGACCCATGCGATGGTGCGCAACATCGAGCGCGAAATCCTCGCGGCACTGGGTGAAACGCAACTTCCCCCGGCCCTTGAACCCGTCGATTTCGTGTTGAGCTGAAACACCAGCGGGACAGGTTCAGGCCTGTGCCTGAACCACCTCGATCCCCAGTTTCCGATAATCCCCGACATCGCCCGACGCCACATGGCGCTCGGTGATCAACGTATGGATACGGTTGCACGGCGCGACCACAAACGGCTCGACCGCGCCCAGTTTGTCCGCCGTGGTGACGGCGATCACCTGCGAAGCACTGTCGAGCAGCGCCTGTTTCACCGGCACCTCATCGAAGTGCAACGAGCTGATGCCAACTTGCGGATGAATCGCGCAAACCCCGGTGAACAGCACATCCGCCTTGATACCCTGCAACAAGCGCAGGGTCTCGTGTCCGCTGACTGACATCGTCGCGAGGTTGAGTTGCCCGCCTGCCAGAATCACCTTGATGCCTTTGTATTCGGCCAGGGTGATGGCGGTCATCGGCGAGGTCGTGATGGCGGTGATGGAAATGTCCGAAGGCAACGAACGCGCGATCTGCAGCGTGGTGGTGCCGGAATCGAACATCACGATCTGGCCATTCTCCACGCGACTGGCGGCGAGCTGCGCGAGGTGGGTTTTCACCTCATCGGTTTCGCTGACCCGCGTGAAGTAATCCTTGCCCGTGTCCTTGGGCCGAGGCAGCGCGCCGCCGTGCACGCGTTGCACCAGACCAGCCGTGGCCAACTCCGACAGGTCGCGGCGGATGGTGTCTTCCGAAACGGCGAAATGCTGACTCAACTCGGAGGCCATGACCTTGCCGTCACGTTCGAGGATCAGCAGGATTTTCTGCCGGCGCAGATGCGGGAGTTCGGCGGCCGAGTGATGATCGTGCATGTTTACGCCTGAGTTTGCGGGTTTGTGCGAGATTAGCCAAACCTTCGTGCAAACACAATCGATGCAAGGCTCAGGGGGCCCCATCGCCGGCAAGCCGGCTCCTACAGGATTGCGGTGAAGCGTCAGTTGATCGCGATTTGGGCCACATGGCCTGAGGTCACCAGCGCCTTCAGCGAGGTGTCGAACTGTTTCAGTGCATTCACTTGCAATGCGGTTTGCTGGTCGATCTGCGCGGCGATCTCCGGCGCGGCTTTGCCATGCACCCAGACCGAAGGCATTTGTTGTGCGCGCGAGCCCTCGGCCTTGCCGATGTATTGTAGGTTCGAGTCGTAGAATTTGGCCATGAACCGCGCTTCAACCTGGTTATTGCGCTTGGACACCAGGCGGCTGTAAGTGTCGAGCATCACCACCACGTCCGGGTGCGCCTGCACCAGCGCATCGAGGTTGTCGTAGACCGTCACCGAGGCAAACTCTTTCTGCAACGACCCCATCAGCCAGTTGATCGCCCGTTTTGGATCGGAGCTGTTGACGAAGGCGCTGCTGATGCGTGAATCCAGTTCAGGGTTCTTTGCGCCGTTCAATGCAACCGAGTGGTACTGCTCAAGGTATTCGAGGGTGCTGACGGTGTTTTCGCTGTAGAGCACGCCCACTGATTGCGCGTGTTGCAACGTCGCGGCGCTGTCGGCGACCGGCGGGAAGTGGCAGGACTGTTCGGCGGCGTAAGCCGGCACGGTGGCGGCAATGCTGCCGGTCAGGACAGCGACAAGGGCCAGCAGGGTAGAGATTCTCATCGCGCAGGTTCCTTCGGTGGCGAATTCGGTATGTGGCTATCCTCCTCCCTTGGCGAAAAAACAGAACTTGCGATTCTTGATGATGGTTATTGATCAAACGAATGGTTGCGGCAAAAGGGATCGTTACCCCCTAGCCTCATGCCCCCGGCCGATCAGCAACCGGCGCATGCTGCGCCATCAACTCGACCACCCAATCAATAAACACGCGCAGCTTCAGGCTGATGTGCCGGTTCGGCGGGAAGGCCACATACAAGGGCATCGTCTCGAGACTCCAGTCCTCGAACAGCGGTACCAATTCACCGCGAGCCTCGTAGTCCCGGGACATGTATTTGGGCAGCCAAAGCACACCGAGCCCGGCGAGGCCCGCCGCAAGAAATGCGTTGCCATCATCGACGGCCAGCACATATCGTCCTTTGACCTGCACACGCTCACGTTCGTTGTACATCGCGTAGGGCACCGGTTTGCCGGTGCGCGCCCACAAAAAGCCGACGACTCGATGATCCGAATCCTCCAGCTCTTGCGGATGCAAAGGCACGCCGACGCGAGCCAGATAGCTCGGTGCTGCAAACACCCCAAGCGGCAGGTCAGCGACACGCCGGGCCATCAGCGACTGGTCCATCAGCTCGCCGCCGCGCACCACGCAATCGACGTTTTCATCGATGATGTCGACGATGCGATCGCTGACGCCCATGTCGATCTGGATGTCCGGGTATCGCGCATAAAACGCAGGCAATGCCGGCACCAGAATCATCCTCGCCAGCGGGCTCGGCACATCCACGCGCAGCCGGCCTCTGGGCAACGTCGACGCACCGGACAGGCTGGCTTCGGCATCGTCCATGTCGGCCAGCAGCCGCAACACCCGCTCGTAATAGACGGCGCCATCAGCCGTGACGTTGACCTTGCGCGTGGTGCGGTTGAGCAACTTGACGCGCAACCGGGCCTCCAGTTGCTGCACCAGTTGGGTCACGGTGGTCTTGCTCATGTGCAGGGTTTCGGCCGCCTTGGTGAAACTGCCCGCCTCCACCACGCGCGCGAATGCCTGCATTGCATCAAAACGGTCCATTGCAGCCCCAGGTATCGATAGGATTGTTTGGATATCACAAACAGTGCTGGCCAAGGTTGCTCGTTTATCGCCCTGATGCAAGTCCTTACAGTCCCTTCATCGTTCACACAGAGCCCTTGATGGAGGCCTTTCATGACCCAGCGCGATGTTGTTTTCCCAGCCAAACGCCAGGCGCTATATGAGCGCAATCGCTACTCGCCGGCTATTCGCTCCAACGGCTTTTTGTTCGTCTCGGGGCAAGTCGGCAGCGCTGAGGATGGATCGCCCGAACCGGATCTGGAGAAACAGGTGCGGCTCGCCTTCACCAATTTGAACGCGATCCTCGTGGCGGCCGGTTGCGCCTTCGACGATGTGATTGATGTCACCGTGTTCATCGTCGACCCCGAATCGACCTTCGAAACCATCTGGAAGATCGTGCCGGAGTTCTGGGGTAACGCACCGCACCCGACGTTGACCGGAGTCGGCGTAACGTGGCTGTATGGCTTTCAATTCGAGATCAAGGTGATTGCCAGGCTTCCAGACACCGCCGAGGAATGAACTGACGCCTGCACAGGGAATGAACGCGGCTATCCGTTCGGCGTTAGAATCGGAAAATGTTCAGCCCACACTTTTGAGGATGACCCTGGCATGTCCACACCCGACATTTCCCTGCAAGACACCGCGGCGCCGGAAGGCGTTTGTTATGGCTGTGGCAGCCGCAACCCGCATGGGCTGCACGTCAAGAGCTACTGGCATGAAGACGGCGTGCATGTCATCGCCGAGCACGTGCCCGACGCCAGGTATTGCGGCTGGCCGGATCTGGTCTACGGCGGTTTGATCGCGATGCTGGTGGATTGCCATTCCAACTGGACCGCGATGGCCTATCACTACCGGGCAGAAAACCGCGACGCCGCCAGCCTTCCGCGCATCAATTGCGTCACGGGCAACCTCGGCATCAAGTTCATCAAGCCGACGCCGATGGGTGTCCCGCTGACCCTGCGGGCGAAAGTCGAAGGCGATGTCGGGCGCAAGACCCGGGTCATCTGCGAGATCTACGCCGGGGACGTGCTCACGGCGGTGGGCGACTCCACTTTTGTTCGCGTGGACACCGCTCAATTGGCCGACGTCGCGCATAACCGATAGGTCGCCGCGTGATAACGTGCGCGCATCCTCTTTTGGAAGCGCACGCCCATGTCCATCGCCGACAATCTTCTCGCGTTTACCTTCGCGGCCACGTTGCTGACACTGACACCCGGCCTCGATACCGCATTGATCCTGCGAACCGCAACGGTGGAAGGCCGACAACAGGCCTTCCGCGCGGCATTGGGCATCAATGCTGGCTGCTTCCTGTGGGGCGCTGCGGTCGCTTTTGGTCTGGGCGCGTTGATTGCGGTCTCGGAACTGGCCTTCAACGTCCTGAAATACTGCGGCGCCGCTTACCTGGCGTGGCTGGGCCTGAACATGCTGCTGCGCCCGCGCCGCTCGCTGTCGCCCCTCGAAACCGACGCAAAACCAACGGCCAACTGGTTTCTGAAAGGCATGATGGGGAATGTGCTCAATCCGAAAATCGGCATTTTTTACGTCTCTTTTCTCCCACAGTTCATTCCCCAGGGCCACTCGCTGATTGCCTGGACTTTTGGCCTGGTCAGCATTCACGTGGTGCTCGGTTTGATCTGGTCGTTGACGTTGATTCGCGCTACACAACCACTCGCCCTGGTGCTGCGGCGTGAAAAAGTCATCAAGTGGATGGACCGCACGACGGGCATGATCTTTGTTCTGTTTGCAGCGCGGTTGGCGTTCAGCAAGCGGTGAACAGCGCTCCTACAGTTTTGTGTTTCCCGGGATTGTGTGAAGAACCCAAAAAAATGCCCGCCTCTTGCGAAGCGGGCATTTCGTTCACGGGTCATGCGTCGTTTTCAGCGCGGCCTGCGTTAAAAACTAGCTTTGACCGACACCATAAAGTTGCGTGGATCACCGTAGTAGTTGCCGAAGGTCTCGGTTCCGATGGTGGCGTAGTAGCGCTTGTCGAACAGGTTGTTGCCGTTGAGCGCAACCGACCAGGTGTCGTCGATGCGGTAACCGATGCGGCCGTTCCAGACCGCATAACCTGACTGGCTGATTTTGTCGCCACTGGAAGGTGAAACCCGGAAGTTATCGCTTTGCGCGTTGACGCCGGCACCGATCGTGAATCGCTCAAGCGACCCGCTCAGGGCGTAATCGCCCCACATGCGCAGCACATGCCGAGGCACATAACTGTTGAACGCCGCGCCGTTCAGGCTGGTGTCGATGTCGTCGAGGGTTTTGGTCTGGGTATAGGTGTAACCCGCCAGCACTTGCAGGCGTTCAATGACTTCACCGCTGATCTCGGCCTCGAATCCCTGGGCGCGAACCTTGCCGGCATTGACGTAGCAGTAACCATCGGATGAAGGACAGGATGAGTTGTAGTCCGTCTGCGCCTGATCTTTCTGGATCGTGCGGAACAAGTTGAAGGAACTGTTCAGGCGACCGTCGAACCAGGCGCCCTTGATCCCCAGCTCATAGCTCTGGCCCACGAGCGGCTTGAGCGCCGAACCGTCTTCCGAGCGGAAATTGCCTTGCGGGGTAAAGATATCCGAGTAGCTGGCATAGGCCGTCAGGTTCTCGTTAAGGTCCAGAAGCACACCGGCAAACGGCGTCACCTGCCCGGTCTCGGTAGCGCTGGAATGTTCCGAGGTGCCTGTGTTGATGAAGTCGGAGTCGGTTTCGGAGTAGTACCAGCTCACCCGACTGCCGACGACGAATGTCAGCGGATCGGCCAGTTTCAACCGCAGTGTCGAGTAGATGCCCTTCTGTTTGGTCACCGAATTGACCGGCCCGCCGCGAGACGAGTTGTCGATAAAGTAACTGTCATCCGGCTCCGGAATATGTTTGTCGGGGTTGAACACATTCTGGCGTTGCTTCAGAAACGCCACCGAGTAGAAGTCGTCCTTTTTCGAACGGCTGGCGTTGGCGCCCACGATCAATTCATGTTGCTGGCCGAACGCGTTGAACTTGCCATCCACGTACGCATCAAGGCCGTAATCGACTTGATCGTAATCGTACATGCTGCCCAGCATGCCGGTGGTATTGGTGCCAGGCGTCACGGCGCCGGAAGCGAATGCGTACTTGATGTCCTGGGTGTTTTTTGTATAAACACTGGCGACCTTCAAGCTCCAGTCATCATTGATCCGGTGATTCAAATCACTGAAAACGGTGGTGCGCTGGCTGCGCCACGTGTTCCACGAAGGATCGAGGCAGGTCGAGCGGCTGAGTTTCAAATCGCTGCGGTCCCGGTAACGCGGCAGGCCACCCCAGCAAGGGTTGGCGTCCACATCTTCATAGGCAACGCCCAGGCCGAGTGTCGTGTCGGGGCTCACATCAGCGTCGAGCGCGCCGTAATACACCTGATCCTTGCGACTGGCGTCATCTACCGAATAATGCCGACTCTGCTCGGCGACAACGGCCCGTCCGCGCAGGGTGCCGGATTCGTTGAGCGGGCCACCGGTGTCAACCTGTCCGCGATAGTTGTCCCAGCTGCCACCGGAGAGCGTGATGTCGGTGTGCGGGGCCGTCTGGCCGCGTTTGCGCACGAAGTTCACCCCGCCGGCGGTGCCACCTGAACCTTTCATCATCCCGGCTGCGCCGCGAAGGATTTCGACACGGTCGTAGTACGCCATGTCACCGCTGAAACTGTCGGCCTGAACATAGAGGCTGCCCATGTCCAGAGGGACGCCGTCGTACTGATACTGGCCCGACATGCGGAACCCGCGCGAGTAGAAATACTTGCCGCCCATGGTCGAGTCGTAGACGGTGATGCCCGGGGTCTTTTCCATGACCTGGTCGATGGTGTTCAGGTTCTGGTCATCGAGCATCTTGCGCGTCATCACCGTGACCGACTGCGGCGTTTCCTTGAGTGAGTGCTCACCCTTGCCGATAGTCACCGCACCCGTGGTGTACGAACCGCTGTTTTCGGTGGTCGCGCCGAGCATTTGTCCATTGATGTTGGTCGCGCCCAGTTCCAGGGCCGAGCCGGCAGCCGGGGCTGGTCGCAGGACATATGTACCGTTGGCCTGGGGTTCGGCTTGCAGGCCACTTCCACCCAGAATCCGCGCAAACCCTTCGCTGATCCCGAACGCACCGTTGAGGCCCGGGGATTTCAACCCTTCGAGTTGTCGCGCATCAAAGGAAATGGCGGCACCCGCCGCACTGGCGAATTGGCTGAGCACTTCGGTCAGGCTGCCGCCGGGAATGTTGAACGATTTCACCGGGCTCTGCTGTTGCGCCGGCACCTGTGCCGCAAGCGTTGCCGTTGACCAGACGCCCGCCGTCGTTGCCGCCAATAGCCCGACCGTCACTGCGGTCGCCAGACGATCAGACTTGTACACCCGAGACATGCTTACCCTCCCCCAAAAACAATCAATAAAAACTCACTGAGGGATGAGCCGAACGATGTGTATGAAAAGTGCAAAGGCTGGAAAATTATTTTCAGATCTATCGCGAGCAAGCCCACATTCAGAGCAAATCACCACGCGACACGTCGACCCAATAGCGGCTGAACCGGGTGATCCGCAGCGAGAAACCACTCTCCAGCGCAGCCAGCGCCAGGTCGGTGTTATCAATGGGGAAAGCGCCGGACACCTTCAGTTGGGCGATACGCGGATCACAGCGCAACACACCTGTGCGATAGCGCGAAAGGTCGGCCAGCAACTCGGTCAAGGGACGATTGATGGCAATGATGCTGCCCGTTTGCCAGGCGCCGACGGCTGCGTCGTTGCGCCGTACCGCCCCCAACGAGTGACCATCGAAGTCCAGGGACTGGCCGGCCTCCAGACGCACCGTCGAGCCACCGCCAGCCGAACGAACCTCTACGGCCTTCTCGATCACCGCCACCCCGCCGCCCTGCTCAAGGGACCGGACGATAAAACGCGTCCCGAGCGCCAGCACCTCGGCATGACGGGTGAGCACCTTGAAGGGTCGCTGCAAGGGATCGACAGCGGTCGTCACAAGGATCTCGCCACGCAACAGTTCGAGCACACGTTGACGACCGTCAAAACGAAGGTTGACCGAGGTGTCGGTATTGAGCAGCAACGAACTGCCATCCGCCAACCGGAACTCACGACGCTCACCCACGGCGGTGCGAAAATCGGCGAACAGGTTCTGCGAGGTTTCACTGCGCCAGCCCAGCCAGCCCAGCGAACTGGCGGAGGCAAGCACCAGCACACTGCGCAACACCTGACGCCGGGATCGATCAGCACCACGCAACGCTGGCGATGCCAGGGCACCCGGCACACTGGCCATCTGCTCGCCGACGTCCGCCATGCGTTGCCAGGCTTGTCGATGAGCAGGGTCGGCGACCAGCCAGTCGTTCCAGGCAGCCAGGTCCGAATCGGTGGCGACACCCGACCGAAGTCGGGCGTACCACTGGGCGGCAACGCTGATCGCCTTCAACTCAGCGGGCGAAAGGCTCATGCCAGTTGCAACTGAATCTGCATCAGGCAGCAATGCTCCATGGCTTTGGCCATGTAGTTGTTAACCGTGCGAGAGCTGATATTCAAGCGCTCGGCAATCTGCGGGTAGGTCAAACCGTCGAACTGAGACAGGATGAACGTCTGTTTGACCTTCGTCCCCAATCCTTGCAGCAAGCGGTCGATCTCCATCAGGGCTTGCAACAGGATCGCCTGTTCCTCCAACGAAGGCTGCTGCCATTCGAGCATGGCCGCCAAGGCTTCCAGATAGGACTGTTCCAATGACCGCCTGCGGAACAGATCGATCAGCAACCCCTTGGCGATCATCGACAGGTAAGGTCGCGGCTCGCGAATATCGAGTGCGTTACGCGCCTTGATGACCCGGACGAAGGTGTCCTGCGTCAGGTCTGCCGCATCGAACGCATTGCCCAGGCGCTTGCGCAGCCAGCCATTGAGCCAACCGTGATGGTCGCAATACAGATCATTGACGGCGCTACGCAGGGATAAATCGTTGGCGGACATGACGATGGAATAATTCGCGAGTGATAATGACTCGCATTGTCATGTGTGCAATGGGTGATTTGCAATAGCCACATTGGCTGACAGGCGCGACGCCAGGCAGATGCATCAAGCCCATCAATAAATACATGCAGGCGGCTATCAGGATATTTCTGAAGTCGCATGATCAATGTCGCTGACGCTTACCCCTGCATCACACGGATGAAAATCGCTTGCGATAATCGCTCGGCCCCACTCCGAGGCGTCGCATAAATGCCCTTCTGAACCCGTCCGTATTGGCATAGCCGACGGTATCGGCCAAGCGCTTGAGTGATACGTCCGAGCCTTCGATTAGCCGCCTGGCCGCATCAATGCGCGCCAGCTCGACAAATTCGGCCGGGGTCGAATTCGCTTCGGATTTAAAGGTACGGGCGAAGTTGCGCTCGCTCATCCCGGCGCGGGCAGCCAGGGTGGGTACGCTCAAGTCAGCCTTCAGGTGCTCCAAAACATAATCCTGCACGTCTCTGATTACGCTGCGCTCTGCGGTTTGCGCTGCCAGTTGCGCGCTGAACTGCGACTGTCCGCCAGGCCGCTTGAAGAACATCACCATTTCACGGGCAACGCTCAGCGCCAGTTCTCTGCCGTGATCCTCTTCGACCAGCGCCAGGGCCAGGTCCATGCCGGCCGTGACACCCGCCGAGGTGTAGATGTTGCCGTCCTTGATGAAGATGCTGTCGGGTTCGACCTGCGTTTGCGGGTGCTCCTTGGCGAGTTTTGCACTGGAATTCCAGTGAGTGGTGACTCGGCGTCCGTCCAGCAGGCCAGCGGCGGCGAGCAAGAAAGCACCGCTGCAGACCGAGCCGATACGGCGTACGGATTTCGCCTGTCGGCGCAGCCATTCTTGCAGTGCGGGGTCGAGCGCAATTTCATCGATGTGTGGGCTTCCGGCCACGAGCAACGTATCGATCTTGCCTTTATAGGTATCGAAGGTCTCGTCGATGCCCAGCTTCAATCCGCTTGAACCTTTGATCATCCCCTTGTCGGTACCGATGACTTCCACCCGATAGGCGCGCGGATTGCCGAGCTGCTTTGCCGCTTCAGCAAAGACGTCGGCCGGGCCGATGACGTCCAGAAGCTGCACGCGGGGGAACGCCAGGAGGGTTATGCGCATGATGTCTGTCCTCGTCGAATCATTGGCTGAATACGTCGTTATGTGACTATTTCAGCCATGGCCTTTTCGGCTGAAAATAGCTCCAACAGCAAATTCAGTCAAACGGGAGACCGCCATGAACACTGCATACACTTCCTCCGTCGCAGCTGCACAATCGGTATCAAGCAGTAAGACGTCGATCAAAAACCTGCCCATCAACCTGTTCGGTTCCGTCATGGGTCTGGCTGGCCTGGGACTGGCCTGGCGTTTGAGTGGCCAATATTTCGGCGTCGGCGGCGCATTGGGTGAAGCGATTGGCGCACTGGCCGGCCTGGTATTCGTGCTGCTGACCCTGGGTTACCTGAGCAAATGGGTGAAACACCCTGAAGCAGTAAAGGCCGAGTTCAACCATCCGATTGCCAGCAACTTTTTTGGCACCGTCACCATTGCCCTGTTGCTGCTTTCGGCAGTCGCTGCGCCCCACAGCCAGTGGCTCGCAGAGGCTCTGTGGATACTGGGCAGCGCGCTGACGGTGTTGCTCGCAGGCCTGGTGGTTTCGCGTCTGCTGTCGGGCAATCAGGATTCGGTGAATGCCGTGCCTGCCTGGCTGATCCCTGGTGTTGCCACCCTCGACATCGCGGTAACCGGTGCGCACATGCCCATGGTTTGGGCTGCGGAGTTCAACCTGTTTGCCCTCGCCGTGGGTGCGGTGCTGGCATTGGTTTTCTTCACCCGGATCTTTTCGCGACTGGTGCATGAGGCCGCTTTGGCCAAAGGCATGGTGCCTTCGTTGATGGTCCTGATTGCACCCTTTGAGGTAGGTTTCCTGGCGTACACCAACGTGTTCGGCGAAATCGACCGGTTTGCCAGTGTGTTGTTCTACTTCGGCCTGTTCCTGTTCGTGGTGCTGAGCTTCAAAGTGTTCCGTCGCGATGTGCCCTTTGCCCCTTCGTGGTGGGCTATCAGCTTTCCCATCGCGGCCCTGAGTAATGCGGCGCTGAAATATGCACATGCCCAGGACAACGCTCTGCTGATGGTCATCGCTGCGGCGATCCTGCTGTTTCTCACTATGGCACTGGCCGTGCTGTTGGTGAAAACCCTGATCAGCCTGTTCAGCGGCAAACTGTTGGCCAACTGACGTTTTACCTCCCTTTGGCGAGCCTTCACCGGCTCGCTTCTTTTTTTGCCCCTTCAGGTTTCATCGAATGACACACAGCACTTCGTGGTTAATGCTGATCGTTGCCGGACTTCTGGAAATCGCCTTTGCGGTCGGTTTGAAATCTGCAAACGGCTTTGAACGGCCCGCCGTGTTGGCCGGTACCGTCATCGTGTTGGCCGGCAGTTTGTGCCTGTTGACGATGGCGTTGCGCGTTCTGCCAGTCGGTACCGCCTATGCAGTCTGGACCGGCATCGGCGCCGCCGGCACAGCCATTGTCGGCATGTACTGGTTGGGTGATGGGGTTTCACTCTGGCGATTGGTCTGGATCGGATTGATCCTGCTGAGTGTCGCGGGGCTACGCTGGGCAGCTTGAACGAGCAAGGACTTCAGAATGTCTTTTGGGCTCAAGCAAGAGAGGAGTTCGGGGATTTCAGGGGCAGACCACATCTAGAAAATGTGGTCTGCCCCTAATGACCCTACACAGATCAGCCGTTGGTGCGATCGGTCGCCTTGGCTTTGCTTTCGGCAACAGCGGCTTCAGCCTTCTGTTTCTGTGCAACCTGGAAGGCTTCCATCGAGACTTTCCGGGCCGACTCCATGCGTGTGAAGGTCCGATCACCGCCACCTGTGGCCATAGCCAGAGTGGAAGCGGTCAGAGCGGCGGCGACGAAAAGAACTTTCATGGATTTCATTTGGGTATCCTCAAGTAAGAGTTTATTAATAGATAACAGTGGTAGTTATTTGCTAAAGCATTACTTGCTTATTCAACCTGGCTTTAGCATTAAGCCAGGGCGGCGTTTTGTTGCGTCCAGGTGCCTTGCTCCATACGCCCGTCGGTATCTCTGCTTTTTGCCCAGGCGGTGAGCATTACCATCATTGCGAATCCACCGACGATGAGAACCGGATAGGCTGCCAGCAACTCGATCAGCGAGTATTTCCAGGCCAGCGGACGACCAACACCCAACATGGCGGCATAGAACCACGACACACCAGAGAGCGCACCCGAGAACAGCGCCAGCATGCGAAGGCTGAAGGAAAGTTTGAGTAACGAACCGGCTTTTTTCAGCGCCGGCAATACAGCGCTATGCAACAGGAAGCCGTTAAATGTCAGCAGTACAACGATCCCGATTTTTGCTTGCAACTTTGGATTCTGGAAATACTCCATCCCCTTGCCGGCATAATCGATCCCGATAATGCCAATGCCCGTAATCCAAAGGGCTACAAGTGCAAGTACGACGGTTTTTTGAAGGCTTTCCATATGTGCGTCATCATGGTGACCCGACACGTCCCCCTTCAGGAGTTGCTTGACCATTGCAACGTCACTGGTCAAGACAAGACCGATTGCAACACAGCAGGCGATAAGATGGAAATATACAACGCCCAAACGAAAATATTCCACGGTGGACGAAGAAATCATACTAAGTTCCATGGTTACCTCTTGACTTCAATAGTGAATCAACATAGTTCTCGGCACAGCCTGATTGGAGTTTGCCGTTGCTGATTGTAATTAGGATCCAACAATTATTATTAAATAATCTCGCAGTGTTACGCTGCCAGGATAATAGTGATTTTCGCGAATGAACTTTTAATCATCCGTACTTAGTGCATATGAGGTTTAACTTCCGCTTCTGGGGTCGGCGAGATCCAGAACCCTATCGGCGAGCGGATCAGGCAATGCTGGTGGGATTTGCCGGGCTTGCGCCCCATTCGAGGAAACGGATCTTGTGAACCTCACCCAGGCTGTCTTCATAGACCAGGGTCACCGGTACCACGCCTGTCTTGTTGGATGTATCAGTGCGCTGCAGTACCCGCTTCACATCGATTTCCATACCGTAGTGGTAATCGACGGCTGAGACATGCGCGCCGGGTTCTTGCAGGCCGTTCTGGTCGAAGACAGTTGGCGCGAGACTGGAAATCACGGCACTGACAATTGTGGCCATGTTCATAAGGCTGTACCTCCACTGAAGTTCTCTTAACGAGGACTTAATGTGACACGTGATCAAAGTGAAGTTCACTTCACCGCGACGAACGCGCCGATCTGAGTCGCCTGTAGTGGCTTCAGGCCCCTAGCAATTCCCCGCGCTTGACGCCTTACGACCATTCGTCCATTAAACGCCGTATTTGTTGGGCCAAACGGCATTTTTGAGTGAGGTCATAACATGTTATGACGGATTTTCGAGCAAGATTTCACGTGCTGGCTGTGACGGCACATGGACCGAAAACGTCTGCGAGCCAGGGTGAGAAATATCGGGTATTGGCCGATTTCTGCCGTCCATGACTGGCCGAAATCGGCCAGTTTCCGCCGTTCGAGCGTCCAGGTTCAGTACTTGATATCCCGGGCTTTTTGACGTCCTTCCTGCTTCGTTTGTCGCTTGTCTTGTCGGCAACCGGGATTGCTCTGGGCATCGGCTGCTCGACAATCCTGTTTCGTCTCACGCGCACCCTGGCGCGTCTCCTGCCTGACATCGCGCGCGGAACGACGCGTCTCGGCTCGTTCGGTGGCCGCCCAAGCTGCCCCGTTCGCCACCAGAAGAAAAATCATCGCTACCCAACCAAACGTCCTGTGCTTTCTCATAATCTGATCTCCAGGAACTCGATGTCGGAATTTAAGTACAGCTGATTTCCAGACGTCCCGCAGGCTGAGGAACTGCCATTCATCCAAGCGAAATCCATTGCTCGAGTCCAAGGGGGCAGCTGGTGAGCATCATTAATGATGATGGTTTGTATGATTTTCACTGAGCCATTGATGACGGTATCTGACCGAATGCAGTCGCTCGTGAACGGCAACAATCGGCCAGAAACGGGCGCTGGCTACCAACACTAGCAATGACCCAGCAGCGTCTCGATGGTTCACTCAGCGCAGAAGGGATCTGCTTAAAGTTTTCCGCAGGTAGCTTGCTGACGAAGGGCACAAATGCTTGAACTGAGCTGTCTGGGTAATTGCGACAGGCGCCTTACCCCTATCAAGCAGTTCGTACCCATTTGCCGTGAAAAAATTAACAGCACTTTGGGTCAGCAAATGCAGTCGAGCTGCGCCTCGGGAGACCGCGTATTGTTCCAGTTCCGACAACACCGCCGTACCCAGTCCCGCACCGCGATGTTTCTCGCAAACGACCATAGAGCGCAGTAGGAGATCGGGGCCCGAGCCCTCCAACCCACCATAAGCAACCAATTCCCCATCCACGTCGAATCGGTAGAACTGCCGCCCGGGATCGCTCACATCATCGTAGGGTAATCCAGCTTGACTCAAAGACGCACGGAGCTGATTCAAACCGCTCGCTCCTACTTTAATCATCTGCATCGTCAGTGCTCTTACTAGGCTCTCTGACCTCAATGCTAGCACGCTCAATCTTTATCCCCGATCAATCGAGAACGGCACTGGAATTCGTCTGCTTCGGGTCGTTTTCTGCCTTTCGCCACCGGCAGCTATGGGTCGAATGTTGTCTGTCGCGAAGGACGCAACCGACCCAAAGCAGCCTCTGATTACCGACCGCTGTCGGTCGATTGAAAGTCATTGTTTAACCGGTTCCGTTGTGCACATTACCGCAAACTCGTAGCCGTTGGTAAACACGCACTATAGTGTGCTGTTTTCGAAATAACTTACCCACGCACCTTCGCCTCCATCACATCGTGTGCTCACCGGATCTTGCTCAAGATTTCCTCTCCCTCTGCGTTCCAAACGTACCG
Source organism: Pseudomonas sp. PDM02 (assembly GCF_014852285.1). Classification (NCBI taxonomy): domain Bacteria; kingdom Pseudomonadati; phylum Pseudomonadota; class Gammaproteobacteria; order Pseudomonadales; family Pseudomonadaceae; genus Pseudomonas; species Pseudomonas sp. PDM02. The sequence goes on from NZ_JACVBL010000022.1 coordinate 36,245, forward strand.
GGGCGGTCGCGCTTCGGGTGATCAAGCGCCAGTTCGGTTATCTGAAGGTACGCTATCGTGGAGTGATGAAGAACACCGCTCAGTTGGCCACTCTGTTCGCCGTGTCCAACCTGTGGATGGCTGATGGGTATGGGTGAGTTGCGCGTGTAGCGCATAGAAATGGGCTGAAAAGCCCGAGAATAGGATGCTTTCGCGATAATTTGGCGCTGAACGTCATGGAACTTTCAACTCGTGGCAGGTACCTTGCAAGTTGATCTGAGCTTCCGTAAAGAAAGGTTGAGGAGTGTCGCTAATGGCTGATTTTGCGTGGTTCTTGTTAGGTTTTATACCGGCACTAGCATTCGCGACCCACTCATTTGTCGATCACAGAAAGGCCACAGGAAAGCCTATAGGTGAAGCATTCAAATTTTTTAATAAGGCGCTGGCCGTTCTGGTTGTACTAGAGCTTATTTTCTTCGTCTGGATGTTTATCGCTAGATCCTAATATTAAGGTACTCATAATGCATGTCGCATGCTGATTTCCAGTATTAGTGCAGAATTCGATACTCCGATATCCCTATCATGCTGTTTTCAAAATAACTTACCCACGTACCTGAGTTTCCATTACATCGTGTGTTCGCCGGTGCGTAATTTTCAAGGCGCTCACCAGGAATTCTCCAAGGTAGGAATGGCACCTGAAGTCTAGTGCACGTATGGAGAGAATTATTTCGCGAACATCACACTAGCGCGAAGCCGTGGACCCTTTGTTCATCCGTGATTTAACGGTATGTTGGAGCCCTCAACTCAAGGACGACCCATGGCCATCCACGCTCCCACTCCCACCCAAAAACATTTGGCAGTGTTGATCGACGCCGACAATGCCCCCGCAGCAATTGTTGAAGGTTTGTTCGAAGAGATCGCCAAGTATGGCGTCGCCAACGTCAAGCGGATCTATGGCGACTGGACTGGTCCTCAGTTGGGTGGATGGAAAAAGGTGCTACTCGACCATTCGATTCAGCCCATCCAACAGTTCGCGTATACCAAAGGTAAGAACGCAACAGACAGCGCCTTGATCATCGACGCAATGGACCTGCTGTACACCCGACGCTTCAACGGCTTCTGCCTGGTTTCGAGCGACAGTGACTTCACACGCCTCGCTTCGCGGCTACGTGAAGAAGGTTTGACCGTCTACGGGTTTGGTGAAGAAAAAACCCCAAGACCGTTTGTGTCAGCCTGCGACAAGTTCATCTATACCGAATTGCTGCGCAGTGAAGTGCTTGTTGCTTCGAGCAATGGGCATGATCGACCCGATCCCGAGTCATCCGCCGCAATCCAGGCCGTCAAAGTCGCCAGTACCCTAGAGGTAAAGAAGCTACCCAAGGCACCCGTAAGTTTCATTGCAAAGATCTTGGATGACATTGCCGACGAGGACGGCTGGGCTCACTTGGGTGCGCTGGGCGCCAACATCAGCAAATTGAGACCTGAATTCGATCCCCGCACCCATGGTTATAAAAAACTCAGTGAGTTGATCAAGGGGTATCCGGATATTTTTGAACTGCAAATGAGAGGAACGTCGGGAGTGAGCGGTTCAATACTCTATGCCCGGCACCGACAGCCAAGCTCGTAGCACCTGCCACCAACGTCCGCTTTTGGCCGAAAGCGGAGAAAAATTATGCCGCATAATGAAGATGTCAGATCTTTTTTATAGTTGAAAAAAACGGGCGCCTTCAGCGCCCGTTTTCATTCACTCCTTCGTCTGCGCCCGCAATCGCCGACCAATAACATCCATTAAATCACAGCCATCGCGCAACGGAATGGCCAGCAGTTTGGAGAAGTCCGACAACACCACCGTGTCGCAACCAATCTCGGCGCGAAAGGCAATGTTCTCCAGCACCTGAGTAACCGCGCGAATTCGGTAGTCAGCGGCGGCTTGTAGTACGTCGAGTGGGGCTTCGGTGTCGATGAGCAGCGAGGCCGGAACCAGGTCGATTCCGGTGAGGGGCATGTATCTTTCCATAGGTGAGATCTCGTTCAGTTAGAGGAGACCGCCAACAGATCGTCGCCAAACGAATAGGGTGGCAGTTGCGCGCAGGTTGGCGAACCGGGAACGAGTAACCGGCAGACCCGAAGGTCTCCCGCGCGCAACCGCCATAGTACAACGGTTTTGCGGATGCGATGACGCCTGCAAATGAGCAGGCAGCCCTCGCACTCGTATATCAGGTCGCCAAACCTGATCGCCATTTTGGGCGACGGGTAGGACTATAGGCTTCATCAGAACGGCGGGAAAGGTGACGCATTCCCAGGTTTGTGTAGGAATTTTTATAGCGTCCTAGGACCTTTACGCCCCTTCCGTGGGCGACTGCTATCGACTGAAGCGCTCATTCCAGGTCCTCTCGATTTCCCCCACGCAAATGACGCCTTTTTCCTGCCAGGGGTTATAGATGCCCTCTCCGCCCCTGACATTGCATAGGTATAGGGGGTATGCCTATCATGCGCAATACATAGGTAGGGGGGGTATCCCATGGGCCATATTGCAGCAAACAAAGGCGATCTTCTCAAACGCGTAAAACGTATCGCCGGGCAAATCCAAGCCGTTGAACGGGCATTGGAATCGGATCTCGATTGTGCCAAAACACTGCATCTTGTTGCCGCTACCCGCGGAGCCATCAGCGGTTTGATGGAGGAAATCATCGAGGACCACGCGCGGGAGCATGTCGCGAACCCAGCTCTCAGCGAAGAGGAGCGTAACAAGGGCGTCGAAGAACTTCTTGAGGCCATTCGCCGTTACTCCAAGTGAACGCAGGTACACACTCATGAGCAGCTCCAACATCAACTATACACACGACCACATGTTCCTTGGCTCAGCGCACGACGAAAATGCCAAGCGTACGCTTTGGGTTGTGATACTGACCGTTGTGATGATGGTCGGCGAGATCACCGCCGGGTATATGACGGGCTCGATGGCGTTGCTGGCCGATGGCTTTCACATGGCAACCCATGCCGGCGCATTGGGCATCGCGGCGGCCGCTTATGGATACGCAAAACGCCACGCTTTCAGCCAGCGCTACAGTTTCGGCACCGGAAAGGTTGGAGACTTGGGCGGGTTCGCCTCGGCGCTGATTCTCGGTATGGTCTCCCTGGGAATTGGCGTCGAGTCCGTCATACGTCTCTTGCAGCCAACGGAAGTTCAGTTCGGCACCGCTACGCTCATCGCGATTGCCGGCTTGATCGTCAACATTGTCAGTGCTCTGCTGCTGGGTCACGGGCATAGTCATGGGCACGATCATGACCATGCCCATCATGGGAACGACAACAACCTGAAATCGGCCTACGTCCACGTCATCGCGGACGCGCTGACTTCGGTTCTGGCCATTGCTGCACTGCTCGCCGGCCGGTATCTCGGTTGGGTGTGGCTGGACCCGGTCATAGGCATTGTCGGCGCTATCGTTATCGCGCGTTGGGCGTGGATCTTGATGGGGGTCACCGCAGGTGTACTGCTGGATCAGACAGACGCACACGTTGCCGAGGAAATCCGTGAACTGGTTGAGAAACCTGGGGATGCCACCATCACCGACTTGCACGTCTGGCGAGTTGGACCACAAGCTCATGCGGCCATCGTCAGCGTCCTTGGTGAAGCCACTGCGAACGCCGACAGCATTCGTGAACGCCTGAAGCCGGTTCATGAAGTCAGCCATCTGACGGTCGAGTTTCGACCGGCCTGATTCAGCCCCTCCCCTCCATTGCCTCCAAAGGAAACCGTAATGCCTCCAGGGAAACGTGAACTGGCGCGGATCGAACGCCGATTGATTGCCACGCTCACTGATGCGTGCGAAACAGCAAAAGGTGAAATCAAGGGTTTTACCTGGCTCACCCACATCACTGACCTGAACGCATTGGCTGAAACCCTGAAGGTGATCTGGGTGTTCGAAACCCTGGCTGACAAAAAGCTCGCCCAGGTTAACGCGAAGACACGCACCCTTGAGCTGACGGCCATCGCCTTGAATGAGGCCAACATCGATCTGAGCCCATCAGACCTCAATGTCCGCTTTGACTCCGAGGAAGAATGCCAGCGCACTCACGGTGGTGATTGGCAGAAGCGCCTGGCCAAGGGTTATTGACGATGGCTAAAGAAATCGAAAACCCCTGCATCTCGGTTTGCCAACTGAGTGGCGACCTGTGTGTGAGTTGTGGACGGAGCAAGGAAGACATCAGAAAGTGGAAACGCATGAAGCGGCCTGAAAAAATGGCCGCTGTGCAAAGGGCGAATGTGCGCTTGAAAGGGTTGAAGAAAGCGCAGGGATAGTCGCTTGAGCTGGATGCCCGCAATTGGGATTTAAGGGACAGACCACATTTAGAAAATGTGGTCTGTCCCCTAATAACCCATGGCTTCATGGCGCCGAATACAATCGGCCCGCTACCTTTCACAAACTGGCTATCGAAACCGAATTGAGAGCCTATGGATTTTCGTACTCTGGACTAACGTTGGTCATAGCGACCTCCGGTTAGGTCGTTTTTTACAGGCGTCACCGCTGAATGAAAAGCGCGACGACTCAATCACTGCTTTCGGTCAGTGCATCAACCGGAGGCTTTTAACGCTGACTGGAGTGTGAGCAGGTAAAAAACGCCGCTGGTCGATGGCGATTTGGACAAGAACGACTGGAGCTAACCTCTCAATGTCTGGATAATGGCCATATGCCTCCACCCGCATAGCCCATAGATAAGGACATCCATTCAGTGAAGCTGCCGTCCCCCATTTTGCTCCTCGCTTGCGCTCTGCTCCTGCCCACCGTCGCCCAAGCCAACGATGCAGCGTTGACCGAAACGCTCAAGGCACTCACCCACTGCGACGCCAACTTCTTCGCCAGCCTGAACACACACCGCGATGCCTGGGGCGCGATTGCGCCTATTGAACAGCGAAAAGATGCGGCGTGGATAGCCGTCAAAAACCGTGGCAGCAACCCGGAAAATTCGGTGCCTCTGCGCGGTACGCCGATTGTTGCCGGTATGAAACTGCTGTCCTATGTCGACGAAAGCAGCGACCTCGGCCAACTGGGTCACTACTATTACTGGGGCTTCATTGTTGAAGGCGGCGTAGACGAAGTGGCCAGGCGCCTCGCGCCGCTGATGGAACAACCGGGGCAACTGCAGAATATTGGCTCGTCTTATGTGCGCAGTGAACTCAAGGTCGGTGACCAATGGCGACTCATCCAGCCGCAGCCAGGCACGGCGCCGGGTAGCAAGCGTGTGGAACGCATCTTGATCGTCGAGGCGGAAGGCAAACAGGGCACTCAGTCGCGGGTCAATTGTTCCCTGCAAGGCGCCGTTGACGGTGCGATGCTCGCCCAACTGCGCCCGGACATCACGCCGGCTGATTATCCTCAGCCACAACCGGATACGAGCATTGCCGGCGTCGCCGTACCGGAGGACGTGCTCAAGCGCCTCGACTCGCCGCTGCTCAAACCGAAATTCAAAACGTTGAGCTACACCTATGCCACCCGAACCGGCGATGCGATCAAGGATCGTCCGGTGACGGTTGAGTACACCGCAGACGGCGCTTTGCTGAAGAAGAATGAGATCTACAACGAAGCCTTCCACGTCGAGCGTCTCACCCAGGCGGGCCTGATTCAGTTGAAGTCGAAAATGAACGGCATAGGCGATGGACGTGTGTTGCTCACCCGCGAACTTGAGGTCAAGGCCCCGACGAGCTGGAGCCCCGGCGAGACGTTGAGCACTCGTCTGGTCATGGAAGAAGTGCCTGCTCGGCCAACCGACAAACCCATGAAGCAGTCGACGACTTGCACCGTGGGTCAGCGCTTTCCTGCCCGGCAAGTATTCACCTCGCTGACAGGTGACGCCATCGCGCTGGAGTGCGACCAGGGCACCAGTAAAACTTCCGCCGCCTTTATCGAGGATTTGGGGGTTTCCCTGACACTGGAGTCGACGTCGAAAAATACGAAGAGCGTTTACACGTTCACAGCAGTGAATGTTGTGCGTTGAGCAGTCATCGAGACTGAACTGTCTGCCAGACCCGGACAGGACAAATAGCATTGTTTTTTTGCGCAACAATAGGATCTATTGATGAGAAAGTTCGTCCTTCCATTTGTTATCGCACTGCTGTGCCTGCACGGTTGTGCGGAAATGCCCGCGTACTCCAACGTCGATCCCGCCACGGCGGATGACGAGTCGCGTTATACCGTGGTCGAGACAGATACTTATGCGGACAGGGCCCAGCGTCACTTCGCCGATCTCCAGCCGGACCTGAACATCATAAGGATCAACGACAACAAAGTCGGCAACATCCCGTTCTCTACGTACTACTACAAGAACGACTCCCCGCAGCGCGCGGTGTTGAAGCCTGGCACCTACACCATCCAATTGGAATACCAGTTGCCCCGCTACTTCCTGTTTGCGGACCTGAAGTTCGAGGGCAAACCTGGCCAGAAAATAATGGCGCGCTCAAGGTATGTGGGTCTCAATCGGCTTGAAGTGTGGCTGGAGGATGCAGTCACTGGCGAGGTAGTGAGCACCCGCGTGCACTGACGGCCCACGTCCGTAGCACCAGCGTCGCTGCCCAGAAAATCGTTCAGCGGGTGTTTCGTTGTCTAGTGTTTTTCGAGGGCGGCTGTTTTCTCCTGCTCTCGCGATTGCTTGACTCGTAGAGTGTTGAAAGAAGAGATTTGCAAAAAATATTCGTCATTTACATGTACCTTCCAGCAGCAAAGGACGCTTGATGAGAACCCCGCTACTCGCCCTTACCCTCGCAGCTCTATTGAGCGCATGCGCCATCCCTTACGAAACCCCGGAAGCCCGCGCCAATATTGAACGCGATCTGAAGCTCAGAGCAGACGAAATCGTCACTATCACCGAAACCAACTGGTGTTTATCTGCCTATGGTGATTTGCAAGTGTGCAGACCCAAGCAAGGCCTGGGTGTGCTGACCAAGAGCAAGCTAGTACTGGCCTTCTATAAGGGCGGCATCTACCAGCAAGCTGAAGTCATCAACGCCAGCGATGTGCAGTGTGCCCACCTGCAAAGTGGCAGAGCCGCAGCCGATACCTTCTACCTATTCAGTGAACGTTGGGCCGCCATGCTGGCGCCAATTACCGTGGGAGGTGCCTTGGCCCTCGACAAGAAAGCCCAGTTCCTGAGCGTGCTAGTGCCGCCAAACACTGAGAGCTTCACGGCTGGGCAAGGAAATTTTATTCAGGTCACCGATCGCAAGAATTACTCGGCGGTGGCGGTTCCAGGTACCAAAACCTATGTAGGATCCAGCGAGAGTATTTACCAGATTTTTAATCCGTGTACGCAGGGAAAGAATCGCTCAGCCGGATCCTAAGTCCTGACCTGACCTGACCTTTCGAGCGAAACAGTCCCAGCAGCAATTGCAGCGCAAGAATCCAATGCAGGCCCGATGCGCCGGGCCTGTCGAGAGCCGACAGTTACAGACGCAATGAAAAAGAAGGACTGCATTGGGTCGATATCTGCCTTTCACAACAGGCAACAAACGGCCAGACCATCAGCCGCGACTTGTGCAACAAAGCCTTACCCACTGAAAAATCACCGCAGATTAAAAATCAATTTGCCTGCCGCCGATTTGAGTTTCCGTATCACTCTGACCGGCAACCTTAGCCGAAGCGCTAATTGCATTTTGATTCGCCCAATCACGAAGTTTTGTAAACTCGTCTTTACGCATTTTGCTCATTGGTACTAAACGCGAAATAGTAGTTTCAAAATCAACCATAGTCAGGTCGCTTACATCACCGGAGCCATTCATCCGCCGTGAGAATGCTTCAATCAGCGAGTCCCCAACCCAAGCTTCGATTTCAGCACCAGAAAGCACAATGTCTTTACCAAAATTCGACTCGCCTCCTAGAGCAGCCAATCGATCCAAATCAAATTTTTCTGGGTCACGTTTCAATTTCTTCAGATGTATTTCAAGAATCTTCTTTCTTTCTAATGTCGACGGGAAGTCAACGAAAAATATTTCGTCGAATCGCCCCTTTCTCAACAACTCCGGAGGTAAGCTGTTGATGTTGTTAGCGGTGGCAAACACAAAAACAGGCGCCGTTTTTTCTTGCATCCAAGTCAACAGTGTGCCGAATACGCGTGTAGCCGTGCCACCATCAGATGCTCCTCCGGAAGAGCCGGAAAGTCCTTTTTCAATTTCATCGATCCATAGGATGCAGGGCGAAATAGCTTCGGCAGTACGTAGTGCGGAACGAATATTGGATTCTGAAGAGCCAACCACCCCTTGGAAGATTTTCCCCATGTCCAAGCGCAACAAGGGCATGTTCCAAGACGACGATACGCATTTCGCCGTTAGAGACTTACCGCAACCAGGAACTCCAGTTAAGAGCAAACCCTTCGGGGTTCCGACACCGAACTCCTGAGCAATCTGCCCAAAACACTGGCTACGCAAATGGAGCCACTTCTTAAGAGTTGCCAGCCCTCCAACATCCTCGAGATTTACCTTTGAGTCGATGTATTCCAAGATACCTGTTTTCCGTATAATTTGTCTTTTTTCGGAAAGCAGATCTTTTACGGTATTTTCATTTACACTAAGACTGGATACCAATGAACGAGACAAGCTATTGTCAATTTCTAATCCCGTGAGGCCCAAAGCGGCATCAATGAGTTTATCTTTGGTTTCGCTAGAAAGATCAATCTTAACGCTGCTGTTGCCTTGCCAGGAATTAACAAAGTTATTTATCTGAGCCTTAACTTCATCTCTTGATGGCAAAGGAAAATCAATCAACGTGATTTCCTTTTGAAGATCATTGGCAATTTCAAAGCTGGGCGCCACGATAATGCAATTGCTTCGATATCCACGTGAGCGGATATTTATGGCTAAATCTCGAAGTCGACGACGATAGACAGGATTTGAGCTTGAGGAAAGGTAGTTATGAGCATCACAAAAAACAAAAATATTTTTGCTGCCCTCCTCCTTCGCCTTTTCTTCGCAAAAGTCCAAGGCCATTTTCAAATCAAAGGTTTTATCCCCAGCCACGACGCCATTTATCTGGACTCCTAGCGTCGAGTTCCAAACGAACAAACGATGGCCAAGCGCCTTGGCGATTTCAGAAACTTCAATGAGTGCACGCTCTTCCTCGAAAGTTTCAATGACCAAAATCGCATAACGCGCTTTGAGGTAATCTGTTATCTGCTTGGTACGGCTCATGCCTATTATCCCTGCGCTTGAACTGAGTTATACATGCATCGGAAGACCGGTTTTGGTAACGCCAGATTTTGAAACAACAAACTCGACAACTCTTCTAGTACGGAAAAAGTCAATGTCGACTCTGTCGCTGGTTTTGATAATCTGCTTGTGCTGATAGGGATGTTTCGCGTTATGCCGATACCGACCAGCCAGCGTCAAGTCTACGGCTTTAACAACACGAATCATGGCTTCATTCTGGAATATCTCTTTTGGCGTATAGCCTGTATAAAGTATCCAGTTTTTCTCGCCATTGACGGCATGTATTAATTGCTCCAAGGCTGGTGCCTGGTCGAGCGGCTCCCCCCCAGAGAGGGTAACCCCAGCGATGTCCAGCGCATTTATCTTCTGTGCCAATTCATAAACAGGCATCAGCGTACTCGCTTCGCGAGCGTGGGTCTTCTGATTGAAGCACCCCTTACAATTCAGCGCACAACCCTGCACCCATAATGTCAAGCGCAACCCGGGGCCGTTAACGCTGCTCAACTCCATATGGTGTACATTGATTTCCATTTAGAAATTCGCACTGAGAATTTGAAGGGTTTGCTCTTCATGGACTACGGTATATTCCGGCTTCCACTCAGTCATAAGTTCCGCAGTAGGGCTAGAAAGTAGAGATTCAAGTTCTTCAGTAAGTTTTGTGCAAATATCGCCTTTCACGCCATGCACTTCCTCCGTAATTTCATCGCCCGTAAAGGTGACATGAATGCTGTATTCGTAGTTAGGTCCGAATTCGACCTCGAACCCTTGAAGAGTTTCTTTCACTCTTGCTGGAACACCTGATGCGTCTATGCGCTTGATGGTTTCATCGATGGCTACGCTGATGTACGCTTTCTGAAAGCTTAAAGCCAAATCAGCCATTATCGCTTCGTCGTCGGACGAAATAGTTCCCCGTTCGATGAGGAGTTTGTAGGAGCCCTCCTCAATTTGGCAAACAAATAGATTGAATTTATCAGCCGCTTGGCCACAAATAGCCCTAAATTGATGCTTGCCCATATAGCCTATTTTGCTCAATACCTTTTTACTGAAGTCGCTGGCAAATACGGAAACCAGACCAGTCGTTGGGCTTAGGCCCATCTTGCCGAACGCTTTGGCAATGGCTTCTTCATTAACATAAGAAAATTCAAACTTTGTACAATGAGACATTGTTAAAGCTCCAGCCTGCGACCGGGAACAACTTCTTCGGCGTTCTGGATAGCAATTATTACGTCAGGGGCTACCTCAATGTTGCGCATAGGCGCCGTGGATGCAAGCGCAGCCTCAGGCGCAACAATTTCTGAAACCGATGTTGGAGTTCCAGAGTTGACAACTACCCGACGTCTTTGTGCTGTCTGTGATGCACCACTACCACAAAGAAGACTTGCATCAATCGCTTCCAGCAGCCTTCTTACTACCAGAATGGGATTTGATGTGAGCTTTTCATATAGCCCAATGCGCAACAAAGCATCGGCTCCATCATTGAATTGCAATTTAACGAAGTAATTTTGATTTTCATCGCCAGCGATCCCAATGCGCGAGACCTGATTCAGATCCCGCGACAGCTTTCTCCAAAGATACCCATCAAACGACGCTACAATGAATTTTGTCGCTGTTGCGGCAAAAGCATTGCTACCAACTTCAACCTCGTCAGCATCAAAATTCTGGTAGCTGACCAGAATTTTCTCCCCCACAGGCAATCCCAGAGCGGTTGCCAAATATTCATTTGTCGAAAAATCGATATCTGCGTGAAATTTTAAGCTTTTTGACAGAACATAAAGGCTAAAGATGCCTACTAATCCATAGCCTATTGCTCTCAGCGCGTCTTCCGGTGCAAGAGCCACAAAAACTGCGAAAATTAAAACAATGATTCCGTAACCGTAATTTATGGCCGTCTTTGTACTGAGCTTTTTATTTCTATAAGCCTGAAATGTTTTGCCGGGAATATATTTTTTTGAAGGTGCAAATAGCAGGAGGCACACACCAAAAAAATCAGACCAATAAGCCCCATTGCAGCCTGGCGCTTTTGCCCATTTTGCAACCCTTCAAGAAACATCCACGCACCGGTAACGATGAAAACAGGTAAGCATGACAGTATTGCAAGTCCCGTTTTCTTACCTTTGGTGGCCATCATCATTTTCCACATCGGGATAGTCTTTATCATTCACAAACCTTCTAGAGTTGGTGCAGAAGCGCGTAGTGAGGGGCTGACTGTAGAACTACTCATTGATCTATGCTACATGACAATCTTTGCTTTATCACGCGCTAGGGATGGTCTGAAGTAGCCATACGTTTCGGGCTAACTTCGACCACTGCCGATTTTGAAAGTGGCGAGTCGATCCAAAACGCTCAGATCACTCACTCATTTCTGGTTTTTCAGCCGCAGCGAGCACCTCGCAGCGGCCATTCCCCGTATTACAGGCGCACCTCTCCTGCGTTGCTCTATAAATGTCGGCGGGCCATCCACAGATTTCCGATTTTGTAGTGGCCTGGGCTGTTGCAGTTACACATGCAGCAAGCACGAACGATTAAACACAATATTTCAAGGTAATTACCTTACGCTCAATACCTAACGCTTTGGCATCATCAATAGAGAGCATCACGGGTAGTTGGCTCCGCTACAGATCGTAGCTGCTGTGTACATTACACTCGAGCGGTAGCTCCGGCAAGGCGCCAAGCACTCGTTTGCGAATGCCAAGATCGGACTTCAAAAAACGCCTCCAGTTATTGAAACTGAACGGGGAACACTATCGGCATAGTTGTTGCGACACAAATCAGCTAACCCTGAAAAAGGCTATCAGTGCTAAAGCGCCCTGCGGAAACGATGATTCGGCAAGAACCCCTGTTTCGATTATCGTTTCCAGGTCTTACTTCAACCCGAAGTTACACTTCAGTTCGACGATACGGGCCCACGATGCTGGTGGGCCTCCGGAGTGGTTGGCCGGCCACAGCCGTTAGCTGCCCTCTGCGAAGGGCAGCTTCGGGTCGTTTTCTGCCCTTCGTGACAGGCAGCAATCGGCCAGAAGCGTTCGGTGGACGGAGCGATAGAAAATGAGTAGCTATGCTTGGTCTACTGCCGGAACTGATTGAGCAGATTGGGCTTTCCGTCCATGGTGTATAAGCCCCTTCAGCGGTTACCCGACTATCACAATGCCCGGCCTGGTCAGGGATAGACGACAGAGCAAGGAATGTTATCCATCAAGCCTGTGAAGGCGTTATCACCCCAACTTGGGGTCTTAGGCCCAAAGAGGAGTCCGCCATGACCGTAGTCGATCGCCTCAGGTATTTGCGTGTCGTTCTAGTTTTGGCTGGCCTCGCGTGCCTTGCTCTCTACCCACTTATGTTGTTCTGGCCGTCCGGCTGGGCCTGGCACGTCGGTCACTCGGACTACCCGATGATGATCGTTGGCATCTACGCCACACTTGGCGTGTTCTTGATCCTGGCCGCACGTGATCCATTAGCCAATCTGAGCCTGATCTGGTTCACCGTGTGGTCTAGCGCCATACACGGAGGAATCATGGCCGTCCAGGCGGTCACCCAGCCGGGGCAAATGGGGCACTTGGCAGGTGACGTGCCAGCGCTCTTCATCGTGGCGGTTGCCTTGGCCATCTTGACGCCCCGTTCGTAATTGGCCGCCGAATGGGTACGCCCTCACGTTTTGGGAATTGTCGGGTTGTCGATTTTCGCCTGGCTGTTATCGAATATGCAGTCGATTCACCGATATTCCTTGGTCAAGCTACCTGCGGAGGATCTTGCGCGCTATATGCGATTGAAAAACTGCCTGCAGAGAATCACATTGCGCAGCAAGGGCCAGCTAACCCAACTCGCCAGCAGACCACCGATGACTCCCACCAATGGCGCTCCGAGATAATTCAACCGGCTTTTACTTTCCACGCTTACCCTCATCACTACACGCTAAAACAGAAATATCTGATTTCAAGGTAATCTTCGATGCCGCACTTGGCGCCTTCACTTTTCAAACACTGAACAACGATGTCCGAAAACTGGAGCAAAAATGCTGTCTGGATTAGTACGCTTTTGGCAGTGCCACTCGCGCATCATGTTGCCCACTTTCGGCTAGCGCATTTGCCACGAAGCCATCTTTTACGCGACGACTTATAAAATCCTGAATGTACGCAGCTGCGATGCTCCGAGCCTTCGGAACAGCCATCGCCTGGCGAATTTGGGTGAAGTTGTCTGCCAGCACCCTTACTCCCTGAGCTGACTTTGCAAACCGCTCCAATGGCTGTCGCACTCCCGCTGCGGCCTCCAATCCCTGCTCATAAAACAGATCAATAGCGCTCGCTGAGGTCTCCCCTCTGACGAGCTCAGCTCTCTGAAGAGTGCGTGTGAGATACAAGTCATACGCGGCACCACGACCTACAGAAATCCTGTGACCTTGCGCATCCAGGTCAGATGCACTTTGGTAAGGGCTTTGCTCACGAACGAGGTAGGTGCCGTCGATACTCACATAAGGTTCTGAAAAGGCGATCTTCTCCGCGCGTACTGGTTCAATAGCTAGGAACGCCAAGTCCCACTGCCCGTCCTCCAAGGCAGCAAACACCTTCCCAGCGGCATCGTATGCAGCCAGCTTGACCGCGACACCCAACTCCTGTGCCAATGCATTTGCCAACGCAACAGATACACCTCCTAAAGTGCCGGTGGCTTCATCGCGCTGGGCCAGGACTGGATTACCTAGATTAATGGCTACCCGCAGTTCGCCATAAGGGGCCAAATCGCGACGCACAGCTGCAATATCGGAACTCATAACTGCTCACCTCTTTCAATCTCTGGAGACGGCTCGCCATCAGTTTGCTGACGACGCTTCACGAGCATGCCCACAATCAAGACCAACATCGCACCGACCACACCAGTTGCGTAGTGCGACCGTGACGGGAGGCTTGGCAAGCTGATGTCACCGACAGCCATGCTTCCGGCGATCCAGCCAAGCAATGCCGCCCCGAGTGTGATGATCAATGGAAACCGATCCATAAAATGGAGCACCAGCTTGCTGCCCCAGATGATGATTGGAATGCTGATGACGATGCCAAAGATCACCAGCTCCAGGCTTCCTTTAGATGCTCCCGCGACCGCAACAACGTTATCCAGGCTCATGACAGCATCAGCGACAATGATTGTCTTGATCGCCCCCCACAGCCGAGGACTGGCTGCAAGGTTGTCATGCGCATCCTCCTTCTCTGGAACGAGCATTTTGATACCAATCCAGAGAAGCAGTGCTGCCCCGATGAACTTTAGGTACGGCAATTCCAACAATTGCAGTGCAAAGAAAATCATCACAATGCGGAGCACTATGGCTCCCAGCGCGCCACCAAGAATGGCGCGATTACGCTGAGCTTCCGGGAGCTTGCGGCATGCCAATGCAATGACAACTGCGTTGTCGCCCCCGAGCAAGATGTCGATGGCGATGATTTGCGCCACTGCCAGCCAGAACGTTGGCGAGTTGAGTAGTTCGATCAAAGTAAGCATTCCAGGTCTCTGCGAATCAGGCGGTCAGGTCGTTTTGAAAGTCATACAAACAGGGCTGCCGGTTTTAATCACATGGCCATTTTCAGTGAGTCCACCTGAATGTCTGTCAACGTCAAATGCGACATTGAATCAGGTGTGCTCATGCCGAGCGTCGCTCGGCATGACACTGGCAAATCAAACCACTTCGGGGATGCGTACCCAGCCTTCCATCAGTCGACGAGCACTGCGGCTCATGACTGCTTTTTCGACTGTCCAGGCCCCCTCTACAAAGGCGGTTTTCGCACCAACAGCGACGCTGCCGGCGGTGTGTCCCATGCGTACCTGACGATCTCTGACGTCGCCGACGATGCGATTGACCAACGTGCCATCAAGTGCTGCTGCAACTGCGACAGCAACAGCGCCGGTGCCAGTGATTGCATGGTGAAGCTTGCCCATCGAGAGAATCCGGGCAATCACGTCGATGTCACCTGGCTCTACCTGTTTGCCACCCGCTGCCTTGTAGGCTTGAGGTTTAGCAACCATGCATAGCTTCGGAGTATGAGGACGCAATCGCGTTGCTTCTTCCGCACTCTCGGCCAAGCCCATGGCCACCGTGCAATGGGCGCGAATGATTTCAAGCCGTGCAAGCAACTGCGCATCACCGTTAACCTGGTCTTGAGTTTCGGTGCCTTTCAGGCCCACCTTATCCGCGTCTACGAATATGGTCGGGTTGCCAGCATTCAGCAGTGTCACTGCAAGATTACCGACGCCCGGAATGTCCAATTCGTCGATGGCATTTCCGGTTGGCAGAATGCTGCCATCTGAACCACCGGGATTGAGGAATTCCAAGACAACTTCGGCAGCAGGAAAAGCTACGCCATCGAGTACGAAATCACCCTCTTCCTGAACCTCACCATCACGCATTGGCACGTGGGCGATGATTCGCTTCTGGATGTTGGCTTGCCAGATGCGGACAACTGCCATGCCATCGCGAGGTGCATCCACCAAGCCTTCGGAAATCGCGTAAGGGCCAACCGCCGAGCTCAGATTTCCGCAGTTACCTGACCAATCGATTACAGGGGTCTCAATCGCCGGCGCACCAAACAGGTAATCCACATCACAGTCATCACGGGTGGATTTACCGATGATCACAACCTTGCTGGTACTGGAGGTGGCGCCGCCCATCCCATCGATCTGCTTGCCATACACATCCGGACTGCCAATCACACGAAGCAGGATCGCATCACGCTCCGCACCTGCTGGTGGCAGATTCTCGCCAAGAAAGAACACGCCTTTGCTGGAACCGCCACGCATGTAAACGGCAGGAATACGTCTTTGGGTCATTTTTTTACTCCAACGAATCAGCGGTGCATCAGTTAACGGATGCGTTCTTCATGCTTTCGATCAGAAGCTGTGGCAGCAAACCACCGCTGCGGAAGTAGCGGACGTCTTCGAAGGTATCCAGACGACTCACGACCGTGACGCGCTCTTTCTCACCACTCTCACGCTCGATCACCAGCGTGATTTTTGCGCCCGGCTGGAAGTCTGCGGTGATGCCTTCAACGCTGAATGTTTCACGTCCATTCAGGCCCAGACTCTGACGAGAAACACCGTCCTCAAACTGCAACGGAAGAATGCCGAGGCCAGCCAGGTTGGTGCGGTGAATACGCTCGAAGCTTTCGGCCACGACCACACGAACACCCAACAGACGGGGGCCTTTTGCAGCCCAGTCGCGCGAGGATCCACTTCCGTACTCCTTACCGGCGACAACGATCAGCGACTGCTTACGTTGTGCGTAGATCTCGGCGGCCTGGAAAATCGTGGTGACCTCTTTCTCGGGCAGAAGCAACGTCCACGGGCCCTCACGGCCATCTTCAAGCAGTTCGTTTTTCAAACGAGGGCTTGCGAAGGTCGCACGCTGCGCCGCTTCATGGTTGCCACGACGCGTACCGTAGGAGTTGAAGTCTGGTACTGCGATGCCGTGCGATTGCAGGTACTGGCCCGCATCGCTTTCTGGAAGAATCGCGCCAGATGGTGAGATGTGGTCGGTGGTGATGTTGTCCGAGAGCATGGCCAACACACGCATGTTGCTGAGGTCTTTGGCTGTGTCTGTCGCAGTCACCGCGTCGCTCCAATATGGAGGTTTGCGGATGTAGGTGCTGCTTTCTTGCCAGGCATATTGGTCTCTGACGCCCGCGCGCAGATCGCTGGCGATCAAGCCTGCTTCACGCGGAACATCCTCGTAGGCCTTGTCGAACAGATCGGCAGTCAAATTATCAGCTTCGATTTGCGTCAGCTCCTCATCGCTCGGCCACAACTCGTGTAGGTAGACCGGTACGCCCTTGTCGTCGAGACCCAATGCGTCCTTTTCCGGGTCAATCAAGTAGGTGCCGGCAATCGCATAAGCGACGATCAACGGTGGCGACATGATGAAAACTTCGCGCGCCAGTGGGTGGACTCGGCCTTCAAAGTTACGGTTGCCTGAAGTCGCAGCCACAGTCTCCAACTTGCGAGCACGAATTTCGTCTTCGATTTCGGTGCTGAGCAACGGGCCGGACATACCGTTGCAGGTGGTGCAGCCATAGCCAACCAGGTTGAAACCTAAAGCGTCCAGATCTTCATTCAGGCCAGACCGCTCAAGATAGTCCGATACCACCATGGAGCCAGGAGCGAACGAAGTTTTCACCCAGGGGGCTCTCTTCAGTCCACGCTTTCGTGCGTTACGCGCAACCAGCCCCGCAGCGATTACTCCCCTTGGGTTGGAGGTGTTGGTGCAACTGGTAATGGCAGCGAGAACTATCGAGCCATTGTCCAGACCGGCAGGAAGATTGGTGGCAGGCGCCTTTTGTCCCAATACGATGCGTTGGTGTGGCTGCTTAGGCCCGGCTATCGAGCGTGCAACAGTGCTGAGATTGAGTGTTACCACACGGTTGTATTCAGCCTCGGCAAGACTGTCATGCCAGAGACCTTGTGCCCGCGCATACGCTTCCGTCAGTCCCGAAATCTGACCGCCACGCCCCGTCATACGCAAGTAATGCAGCGTCCGGTCATCAATTGCGAACATTGCTGCTGTTGCACCGAATTCCGGCGCCATGTTCGACAAGGTTCCACGGTCTGCCAGTGATAGCTGGGGCACGCCCGGGCCAAAGAACTCGAGGAAGGAACCGATCACACCTGCATTACGAAGTTGTTCAGTCAACGCCAGTGCAATATCGGTCGCGAGGTAGCCTTGAGGCAATGTGCCTTCCAGACGCACGCCAACGATTTCCGGCAGGCGCAGCATCAGTGATTTGCCCAGCATCGCGGCTTCGGCCTCAATGCCGCCAACACCCCAGCCCAACACACCAATGGCGTTGATCATAGTGGTGTGGCTGTCAGTACCTACCAACGTATCCGGGAAAGCCCATAGCTCGTCGCCACGGCGCTGAGTACCCACAACGGTGGTCAGACGCTCGAGGTTGATCTGGTGAAGGATGCCTTTGCCCGAGGGAATGATGGAGAGATTGCTGAAAGCCTTGTTACACCAGTCCAGAAACTGGAAACGCTCCGCATTGCGTTCACGTTCGATAGCCTCGTTATCAGCAAGAGCACTGGCATCGCCCCAACGTTCGACGTTGAGCGAGTGATCCACAACGAGATGGGTTGGGGTCACCGGGTTCACCAAGCGCGGATTACCACCTTTCTCCGCGACGGCATCTCTCAAACCAGCGAGGTCTACGAGTGCTGGCGTACCCAGCAGATCCTGCAGCACAACCCGGGCCGGGCGGAACGGGATGTCGAATTCTTTGGAACGGGCACATATCACTTTAAGTGCGGCTTCAGGATCGCCCTCACCACGCAAAACGTTCTCGGCAAGAACTCGCAGGCTATAGGGCAGCTTGGCGTAGTCACCGCCCAGGTCAGTCACAACCCCCCGAATATCACTTACACGGTACTCGATGCCGTTGGCGGAAACGGTTCGACCCTTTGACTTAGGCATTGGCTAATCCTCACAGGCTGTACGGGCAATGTTTTTGTGAGAGCCATATTGCACTTTGTCACGATATAGATCAATGTTGATTTGTCCGAGTCATCTCAAACCCGAGATCGGACGTACCCCAACCAACGATTTCTACTGTGCACAGTCGCTCCTTTGACGCAGCGCCCGGTTGGGTACGGTAGAAAAAATAAACATAAGAAAGTCGAGGCTCACCATGATCAAGCTCACATGCCCCAGCTCCATCCTCACTCCCCTTTTTTTCGAGCCAGCCTCGACTTGATAACCATGGATCTGGAACAGCCACGCGGCTGACGAGAGCCACATACGTCTAATAAAAGTGGGAGTACGACCGTGTTAACAATCCTTGGTTTTTCAATGGTCATTTGTTTCATGTACCTGATCATGACAAAGCGCCTATCGGCGCTTATTGCGCTGATCCTGATACCTATCGTTTTCGCTTTGATCGGGGGCCATTACGCGGGCCTCGGCGGCATGATGCTCGACGGTGTCAAAACCCTCGCACCAACGGGCGTGATGTTGACGTTTTCGATTCTTTACTTCGGCATCATGATCGACGCGGGGCTCTTTGACGGGCTCGTGCGCTTCATCTTGAAGCTGGTGAAAGGAGACCCGCTGAAGGTTCTGGTGGGCACTGCCGTGCTGACGATGCTGGTATCCCTGGACGGCGACAGTTCAACCACTTACATGATCGCCTGTGCAGCGTTTCTGCCGCTTTACCAGCGATTGGGTATGAACGTGCTGGGTATGGTCTGCGTAGTGAATATCGCCAGCGGCATCATGAACATTTCACCCTGGGGTGGGCCAACAGCGCGCGCCGCTGCCGCCCTGCATGTCGATGCGCTTGAGATATTCCTACCGATGATTCCTGCCATGCTGATGGGGGCGGCCTGCCTCATATTTACGGCCATTGTGCTGGGTCGCAAAGAGCGTGCCGCGCTCGGAGTGCTTCATCTCGAAGACTTTCACCATGGATCGATGGCTTTGGGGAATGGATCGGCAGAAGAGTGTGACGTGCATCGCCGTCCGAAAATGTTCTGGCCAAATCTGATTCTCACACTCGCCTTGATCGCTTGCCTTGTCGCGGGGGCCATGCCAATCCAGGTGCTTTTCATGGTCGGTTTCGCACTGGCAATCATGATCAACTACCCAAGTATCGAACACCAAAAGGAACGTATCGCCTCCCATGCGTCGAATGTGCTGGCCGTCACCGCGCTGATCTTTGCCGCCGGGATATTCACAGGCATCCTGTCTGGAACCGGCATGGTGGATGCGATGGCCAAAAGTTTGCTCACTGTCATTCCACACAGCTTCGGCCCGTTCCTGGCCGTATTCACAGCATTGGTCAGCATGCCGTTCACATTCTTCATGTCCAATGATGCGTTTTACTTCGGCATTCTGCCCGTGATCGCACAGACAGCCGTTCAGTATGGAATCACGCCTCTTGAAATTGCCCGCGCCTCAGTGGTCGGCCAACCTGTCCATCTGCTGAGCCCGCTGGTACCGTCCCTGTACCTGTTGGTCGCATTGGCAAAAGTCGATCTGGGTGACCACCAGCGCTTCGCTCTCAAGTGGGCAATTTTTGCCAGCTTCGGCCTGCTCGCTGGTGGCCTGTTGTTCGGGGCGTTCCCCTTCTACCAGGTTCGATAAAACAGGCGCTCGGAGCAACACAAACCTCGGCAGAGGCAAAAAAATGGTCTCTGCCGTTAAGCTTACCGACACGCTAGAATGGCGATTCCATGGTCAGCTCTATTTGGTTCTCGATCCAATGCCTCTAAGTCCTCTGCAAGCACGCATTGCGCGTGACATTGTTTCTCACGTGCGTCGTGAACGCTTCGATATAGGGCATCACCTGGTCGAGTCACAGCTGGCGGCAACGCTTAACGTTTCACGTACTCCAATCAAGTTTGCCATGGGCCATTTGGTCGAAAAGGGCATGCTCACATACGACCGAAATCGAGGCTTTTTTCTAGCCCGCTCCAGCGACGATCTAGTAGACCTCGCCTCGGAAGTCATGGAGAGCAGTGACGATCCGCTCTACCTGAAGTTTGCCGAATTACGTCTCAGCCGACAGCTTCCCGAGCTGTTTACCGAGATTGAGTTCATGCGTCGGTTTGATGTGTCTCGGGCAGCACTGAGAGCGGTTCTCTCACGCATCCAGCAGGAAGGATGGATTGAACAACGCGCGGGTCAAGGATGGCGGCTTCTGCCCATGATCGATTCAGTGGAGGCGTATGAAGAAAGCTATTCATTCCGCGCAACCATCGAGCCCTCTGGCCTGCTCTCACCCACATTTCAAATAGATCGTGAAACGCTTGCTACCTGTCGCAAACAACAGGAGTTCATTGCCAACGGTGGTTACCTGACTATGACTCCTCAGGAGCTGTTTGAGGCGAACTCACTGTTTCACGAGACACTGGCGGCGTGCTCCGGCAATCGCTTCCTGCATCAAACCGTCCGCCGTCTCGACCAATTGCGTCGACTGGTAGAATACCGTCAAGCCAGCACACGAGCCCCACGCAAAGGCCAGGCGGAAGAGCATCTCGCGATCCTCGACTGCCTGGAACGAGGGGATCGGCTGGCAGCAGCAGACCAGATGCGCAGACACCTGGAGCAGGCCCGACGTAAAAAAGTAGATCCTTCTCTGTTCGAATAACCCCCCGCTCTCCTCACTTCATGCCAAGTGCGACCTCACAGGTCGCGCTCACTTACCCCTTCCTGACTTTTGCCAAACGATAGCCTCTAGCTAATCGTTGGCTTCATGCACACATCCCAAAAACACAGATTGTCCTATATCATTACAAAGATCATTTCTAATTTAACCAGAGCGGGTACTGGCTAACGTGTCCGCTTGAACACAACCTCACTATCCGGTGCATCGACCAAGGACAGCCAGACGGCTTTTATCAGGGGGCTTGGGAGCCAATAACAAGAGACATGAAAAGCGAACGGTATACACTGCTCCGCTTGGTTCCTCATCGAAAAACGAGTCGGTCGGGAGCAGTCAAGGTGTAGTAAATTTTAATGTTCGGGAGCAAGCATGAGCGGATTCAACGATTATCGTCTCCCTTCTCTCGATGCCCTATTGGCATTCGAGGCCGCAGCACAGATGGAGTCTTTTGATCGAGCCGCTGAGTCATTATCGGTTACCAGCAGCGCGCTCAGAAAGCGCATATCGGGCTTAGAGCAGCTTCTCGGTGTACTACTGTTTAATCGCCTCGGTGGTACCGTGACACTCACCGCTCAGGGCCAAGCCTATCTTGAACAGATCACGCCGATACTAGAACAGTTGGTCGCAATCCCAATGCATAGCCGCCTGACCCAGCGAAAGCAGCGGCTCACCATCTGCTGTCCACCGACCTTCGCTCGCCAGATTCTAATTCCTCGTCTTCCAGAGCACAGCGCGGCGCACCCAAACATAGATCTGCAAATTCAACTCTCGGCGCCTCTGGTACGCAGCATCGGCGGTACATGGGATATCAATATCAGTGGCGATAGCGCCAAGGTAGAACCAGAGCACCGACTGCTGGACGAGCAACTGCAGCCCCTGGCAGCACCAGACTTGCTTACCAGATTCGGCTCGCTGCATTTGCTTGACGATATTTCCCGGCTCCCCCTGCTACGCTCACCGCTGGAGCCTTGGCGTCCTTGGTTTAATGAGGCCCAGCTGGATCTGCCAGAACCTCATGTGGGCCCGGTGTTGCTCGACCTGGGCATGATGTTGGAAACAGCAGCGAACGGCCAAGGGGTGGTACTTGCTCGGCCATCGCTGGCTCGGTCGTGGTTGGCTGATGGCAGGTTGGTACCCTTAGGCAAGATTCGTAGCAAACCATCTTTTCACTATGAAGTGAGCGTACTTCAACCTTCGGTAGCGGCCGATGCGTTCGTAGCCTGGCTCAAGCAAATTTGTTGCGAGGCGGTATGTAGTGGTCAACTAATCCCGGACACGACGTTAAGTTTTTCCTCGGCCCGCGCTGGTGCCAACCCATCGTTGAATTGATGAGGCCGAATCCAGTTGTAGCGATGCATCAAAAAATGGCTTATATCGC